>CAZKXY010000044.1:0-10711 GCA_964556925.1 uncultured Planctomycetales bacterium
GTGATTACTGAGATCCTGCGCGCCCATTATGGCGGGGGCCAGCCGAGCGAAAAGCAGCAGGAGCTGCTCCGATGGCGCATCTCCCCTGCTGTAGCACAGCACATTGAAGGCCTCCGGCACACCGTCAAGGCGCGCTGGAAATGAGGGTGACGTGCGACTCCGATGTCCTCAGTAATTTTGGCCGGAGAGCCGGTCGCGGAGTCCGCGAGGTGCATGAAGCCATCCAGGCCGGCACGCTCAGCCTCAATGTGATTTGCCTCTTCGAAGCCCGCGGGGGCATGGAGGACCCCGCCAAGGTTCATGAATTCGACAGCGCCTTCGCGCATCTGCCCGTGCTGGAATTCACGCGAGAAGCCGCGCTTCGCGCCGGCGATCTCTGGAGAACCCTGCGCCGCGCCAAGAAAACCGTCGCGATCCGTGACCTCTTCCTCGCTTCCCTGGCGGATGTACATCGCGTAAGGCTGCTGACCGCAGACCATGACTTCATTCCACTGCGCACGCTCGGCCTTGACATCACCATCATTGAAACAGAAAGCCATATCTCGTCGTAGCCTTCCCGCGATGAAACCGAAGAAGCAGCGATAAGACCCCAGACCCGATGTGGGGGGTTACGATGCGTCGGTGGGAGGGTGCGTGTCCTGGTCGGCCAGGAGGAGGGCCGCTTCGATCTTCTGCAGCAGGTCCTTCGTCTCGTAGGGCTTGTCGAGGTGGTAGACCGCGCCCAGCCGGAAGGACAGGCTGATATCCGGGTCAGCGCCGCGCGCCGTGATCATCAGCACCGGGATGTCCTTCGTGTCCGGGTCGCGCTTCAGGCGCGCCAGCGTCTCGTGGCCGTCCATCTTCGGCATCATGATGTCGAGCAGGATGACATCCGGGTGCTCCGCCTTCGCGAGGACCAATCCCTCTTCCCCGTTCGGCGCGGTGAGGACGCGGAACCCGGCGCGCCCCAGCAGCAGCTTGACGAGCTTGCGGCTGCTGTCCTCGTCGTCGATCATCAACACCATCCGCTCGGGCGTGTCAGGCATGCGCATCTCCCGATCCGTCCCGGCTGCGCGCGAGGACGGCCTCAATGGTCCGCGTGAGCTGCTCCCGGTTGATCGGCTTGACGAGAATCCCGTCGGCCTTGCGGTGCAGCGCGGGCGTGACGCGGGTGGCGTCGTCGTGGTAGATCGAGCAGAGCAGCACGGGCGCCTGGGGCCGGATCGCCTTGAGGGCGTCCAGGACCGACTCGCCATCCATCCCGGGCAGCTTGAAATCCGTGATGACGAGGTCGATGGGGGCGCGCCGGGCCAGGTCCAGCCCCTCCTCGCCGGTGGCAGCCGTCAGGACCTCATAGGCCCCGGTCCGCTCCAGGTTGAGCTTCATCACCAGGCACAGGTCCTGCTCGTCGTCGATCAAGAGGATGCGCTTCTTCGTCATGCGCGCTCCGGGTCCGATGGCGCCACGGGCAGCGCGACCCGCACGGTGGTGCCGCGGCCCTCCTCGCTGTCGATCGCGATCACCCCGCGGTGCTTTTCCACAATCGACCGCGTGATGGCCAAGCCGAGGCCCGTTCCCTGGCCCGCCGGCTTGGTGGTGAAGAACGGGTCGAACACCTTGCCGAGCTTGTCCTTCGGGATGCCGGTGCCGGTGTCTTCCACCTCGCAGAGCACGGCGGCTTCTCCGGGACGGAACAGCTGCCGAGCGCGGGCCGCCATCTCGTCAGCGAGGCGCCTTACGTCAACCAGCCGCGTCCTGAGGATGACCTCGCCGCCCCTCGGCATCGCCTGGAGGGAGTTCAGGATGACGTTAATGAACACCTGCTTCATCTGGTTCTCATCGATCAGCACGACGGGCAGGGCGGCGGCGAGCCGCTCCGTCACCTTGATGTTGCTGAGGGTCAACTGCTTGCCGACCAGCTCCAGCGCCGTCCGGAGGACCGCGTTGAGATCGCGGGGCTTCGCCTCCAGGGGCGCCTGGCGGGAGAAGTTCAGCAGATCCCGGACGATCTTGTCCGACCGGAGCACCGCTTCCTTGATCATCTGGAGGACATCCTGCTGATCGTTCTGCGCCGGGCGGATCTCCTGCTCCAGGTAGTTCACGCCCTGCAGGATGATCCCCAGCGGGTTCTTCACCTCATGCGCGATCCCGCTGGCCAGCTGCCCCACGGCCGCCATCTTCTCCGCCTGCACCAGCATCTGCTGGGTGCTCTGCAGCTCCTTGTAGGCCACGCCCAGCTCTTCGGCGCGCTTGCGCGCCGCGACGGCCGAGGCCGCGGCGGCGTTGGCCAGCTGCCGCTCCTTCTCCTCGGCGCGTTTCCGCTCCGTGATGTCGTGGACGGCGACGACCGTGCTCATCTCGTGCTTGCTGAACCGCACGCGCACCGCGAAGACCTCGAGGATCACCCGCTGATCGCCCTTCCGGAATTCATAGCTGCCGAAGGCGTTGGGCTGGCCGTTCAGCGCCACCTGGATCGGGTGGGCCTCCGAGGTCAACGGCTTGCCGTCCTCCGCCAATGGCAGCAGCTCCACTAGCTTCGCGCCCATCACCTCGGAGTCCTGCCGCTCGACGAGGCGGCGAAAGGGGGCGTTATACCATTGGACCCGCCCGTCCATGTCGATCCAGACGATTGGATCGACGATGGCGCTCAGCGCCACTTCCAGCTTCCCGAGCTTGGCCCGCAGCTCGTCCACTTGACTCGTCTGGCTCGCGGTTGTCTCCACGCCCATCCCCACCCCCAGACACAAGAACGCCCCTCCCCCCTGTCGCGTTGAGAGAAGGGCTTGACCCTCCTCGGCAGCCCAGCCGTCCGGCCACTGACCGGGGTCAGACACCTGACCAGCGTTCCGTTACCGCCAGGTGTCAGACCCCGGGTCAGGTGTCTGACCCCGGATCTGTAGCTTTGCGCCCCCAGCTTGCGCTGAGTTTGCCTTTCTCGAGGGAGTGCGGCGTGCACGGTTGTGCTTCGCTTCCTCTCAAGCATATCATATAATATGAAATGATGGCAAAAGCCAAGTGGTACTATAACGTCTGGTTTGTGCTGCTCATGCTCTTTGTCGTCGTCGGTCCGTTCGGGCTTCCCCTGGTGTGGAAGAACCCGCACTTTTCCCGACGGGTCAAGGTGATCCTGACCCTCGTCATGATCGCCTACACCATCGCGCTGATCGATCTCACCATCCGGGCGGTCCGGGCCGTCCTGCAAGAGGTTGACGCGTTCAACGCGTCCCTCCGGTTTTAGATCACCTCTCCTGTCCTGACCATGATGCGCGCGTGGCTCGCCGTGCTGGCTCTTGCTGCGTCCGGCTGCATCGGCAGCCAGTTCAACCTCGCCACCCGGCGGGAGGAGTACACCATCACGTCCACCGAGAAGGAGGTGGAGGTGGGGCGCAAGCTCGCGGCGCAGGTCCGGGAAGAGCTGACGATCGCCGCGGATGACCCGCTCCAGGCCAGGGTCCGGGCGATCGGCGAGCGGATTGTGGCAGTCTGCGACCGGAAGGAGCTGGTCTACAGCTTCAGCGTGGTGGAGGACGCCGAGGTCAACGCGTTCTCCTTGCCCGGCGGGTACGTCTTCGTCAACAACGGGCTCATCAAGAAGGCGACGAGCGATGACGAGTTGGCGGCGGTGATCGCGCACGAGGTCGCGCACATCACCGCCCGACACTCGGTCAAGCGCTACGAGGGCCGCCTCGGGGCGCAGTTGGCGCGGCTTGCCGCGCTCGCGTCCCGCCAGGGGCAGGCGGTCGCCGGCGTGAGCACTGCGCTGCAGGCCGCGCAGCTGTCGTACGCCCGGCAGGATGAGTTGGAAGCGGACCGGCTGGCGGTGCGCTACCTGCAGGCGGCGGGGTTCAATCCGAGGGCGATGCTGACCTTTCTGGAGACGCTGCGGGAGGTTCATCAGCAGCGTGAATCCTACCTGCCGCGCGGGATCGTGCGGCCCCACTATGCCCTGACCCACCCCTACGTGCCGGAGCGGGTGCGCGCGGTAAAGGAAGCGCTCTTCGGGGTGGCCGACTACCTGGACTACCTCAACTCACCCCAATAGCTTGCCGGCCATCGCCCAGTCGGATCGCTTGACGTCCCTGAAGACGATCCAGACCTGGTCCTTCGAGACCTTCGCGATCTCGACGAACGCAGCTGTCATCGCGTCGGCCAGTTGGGCTTTCTGCTGCGGGCTGCGGCCTTCCAGCCACTCCACGGTGATCACCGGCATCTTCGATCCTCCTCCATGATAGTCATGCGGGTGTCTGGAGCGGTGACGGCCGCCGCGGCCTGACATGCGCCTGCCTGAGCGCCGCGCGCAGCGCGCCCACCAGGAAGAGCGACCCGGTCACGACGATGGCGTCGGTGGCAGCCACGGCATTCAACAGGTACGTGTAGGCGTCCACGGCGTCAGACATCACGTGGACATCGTCGCAGAAGGGGCGCAGGCGCCGCGCCAACTCCACGGGATCGAGCGCACGGGGATGGCGGCTCTGCGTGCAGGTCGCGCTGACGGCCAGCGGGCCGAGCACCTTGCCGAGCCCCTCCACCGCCTTATCCGAGGAGGTTCCGATGAGCAGGTGGATCCGGCGCCCGGCGCACAGCTCGGTCAGCGCCTCGCGCAGCGCGCCGGCGGCGTGCGGGTTATGCGCGCCGTCGAGCAGCACGAGCGGCGCCTCGTGGACCGCCTCCAGCCGACCCGGCCAGGCGACATGCGCCAGCCCCTGCGCCACCAGCCCGTGCGGCGCCCCGGTGCCGGAGAGCAGCTCGAGGGCCGCCACCGCGACCGCGGCGTTCTGGGCCTGATGCCGCCCCACGAGCGGTACGTCCACCGACTCGTAGATCCCGCGCACACCCGTGATGGTCAGCTGCAACCCGTCCAGGCTGTGACGCTGGATCCGGACCGTCACATCCTCCCCGCAGCGGAGCAGCGAGGCGCCGTGCGCCTCGCACGCCTCGCGCACCACCGCCAGGATCGGCTCCGGCTGGGCGCAGGTGATCACGGTCTGCCGCGGCTTGATAATGCCGGCTTTTTCCCGGGCGACCGCCGCCGGATCGCGGCCCAACAGCTCGGCGTGATCGACGTCGATCGGGGCGATGAGGGAGAGCTCCTGATGCACGACGTTGGTGGCATCCAGCCGCCCGCCCAGCCCGACCTCGAGCACCGCCACGTCCACCCGGCGCTGCTGGAAATACCGGAACGCCAGCGCCGTCACCAGCTCGAAGTGCGTCGGCGGCCCCTCCGGCGACTCGCGCCGCACGGTCTCGATGGCCGGCTGCATCGCCTCGAGACAGGCGACGAACTCCTCCTCGCTGATCCAGTCCTCCCCGTGCGACCACTCGCCGGACTGCGGGCCGTCGGTCCAGACCCGGATCCGCTCCCGGAGATGCTCGAGATGCGGGGAGGTGTACAGGCCGACGCGCAGCGGGCTTTCCCGGAGCATCGCATAGAGCATCGCGCAGATGGAGCCTTTGCCGTTCGTTCCGGCGACCAGGATCGAGCGGAAGCGCCGCTGCGGATCGCCGAGCGCGCCGCACAGCCGCCGCATGCGCTCCAGCTTCACCTCCCGCATCGCCTGGGGGTGGCGCTCGTAGTCGGCGAACGTCTCCAGATACGCCATCGCGTCTTGGAACGTCATGACCCGCCGGCCTCCCGCTCGCGCTTGCGCCACTGCTCGAGCATCCGCCGCAGATCGCCCTCGGCGGAGCGGATGACGAGCGCGCCCACCAGCAACAGCACGGAGAACTGCCAGGCGTCTTCCGGCCCCACGATGAGGCCCGTGTGGATGTCCTCGGCGGCCGCCAGCTGTGCGGTAAAATGCTCGATGCTGCGCGCCAGCGAGCCTTCCCGGAGATCCAGCGACGACAGCTGATGGCGGTACTTCAGGGCGGGAAACTGGATGCCGCGCACCAGCAGGAAGGTGGCCAGCGCGGCATCGCTCAGGTGGAGATCCGGGTCAAACTCGAACCCCTCGAACTGTGCGGCAAGCGTCGGCAGAATGATCGCCGGCCGCTCGACCAGCACGTGGCCCCGGCGGACCACCGTATCGCCCGGGTTGACTGCGGATTCCGCCAGGAACAGATAGGGCACGGGCGTGGTGTCAAAGGTCGCCAGATCCTGCAGGCGCAGGCGCAGGATCTCGGTCTGGCGTCTCGCCTTGTCCCACAACGCTTGAGGGTCCATCAATGGCCAGGGGCGCTAATGCCGAAAATGGCGGACGCCGGTCAGGGCCATCGCGAGGCCCGCGGCGTTCGCCGCCGCGATGACCTCCTCATCCCGAATCGAGCCGCCCGGCTGGATGATCGCCGCAACCCCGGCCTTCGCCAGCAGCTCCACGCTGTCCGGAAACGGGAAGAACCCATCCGAGGCGGCGACCGCGCCGCGGCTGCGCGCCCCCGCCTTCTCCAGCGCGAGCCGCACCGAGCCCACCCGGCTGGGCTGGCCCTGCCCGATACCCACCGTGGCGCTTTCGCGGGCCAGGACGACGGCATTTGAGCGGACATGCTTGGCGGCGCGCCACGCAAAGAGCAGCTGAGCTCGCTGGGCGTCCGTCGGCGCACGCGTGGTGATCACGCGCAGGGCCTCCGCCGCCTCCGGCGCGGCATCCGGCTCCTGCAGCAGCCACCCCCCCAGCACTTGACGCCATTCCCACCCGGCGGGACGGCTGCGCGGCCACTCCAGGATGATGAGCCGGAGGTTCGGCTTGCGGGCGAAGCGCGCCTCGGCCTCCGGCGAGGCGGCCGGCGCGGCGACCACTTCCAGGAACGTCTCCATCAACGCGTCGGCCAGCGCGCGGTCGATCGGGCGGTTGACCCCGACGATGCCGCCGAAGGCGGATTCCGCATCACAGGCGAAGGCGCGCTCGTACGCGCTGCGTCCGTCGGCGGCGCTCGCCAGCCCGCACAGCGAGCTGTGCTTGACGATCGCGCAGGTCGGCTCGGGGAACTCCAGCAGGCAGCGAACGGCCGCATCAAGGTCGAGCAGGTTGTTGTAGGACAGCGTCTTGCCCTGGCGCTGCGTCAGCGTCCCCACGCCATAGGCCGGCGTGGAGGCCGGCACGTACCACGCGCCCCGCTGGTGGGGGTTTTCGCCATACCGCAGCCGCTGCCGGCGGGCGATCGTGACGCTCATCGAGTCGGGCAAGTCCGCAGGCGATGCGCTGGAAGGCTGTGAGCCGTCCGCTGACCCCAGGAAGCCTGCGATCCGCTGGTCGTACGCGCTGGCCAGCGTGAACGCGCGCGCCGCGAGCTCGCGGCTGAGGCGCTCGTCAAGCCGCCCCTGGCTGCTGGTGAGCGCCTCCGCGACCTGGGCGTATTGCTGCGGCTGGCAGACGACCGCCACGTGCTGGAAGTTCTTGGCCGCCGCGCGCAACAGCGCCACCCCGCCGATATCGATCTGCTCGACCGCGGCCTCCACGGTCACCCCAGGCGTGGCGATGGTCTCCTCGAACGGGTAGAGGTTGACGACCACGAGGTCGATCAGCCCGCCCGCGCCGACCGCCGCCACGTGGGCCGGGTCGTCGCGCCGCGCGAGGATGCCGGCGTGGATCTTCGGGTGCAGCGTCTTCACCCGCCCGTCGAGCTGCTCGGTGATTCCCGCAAACTGCTCCACCGTCGTGCTGCGCACTCCCTGCGTCACCAGGAACTCCGCCGTCCCCCCTGATGCCACCAGCTCGACGCCGAGTGCTTTCAGCGTCTTGGCGAATGCGTCCAACCCGGTTTTATCGGCGCAGCTCAACAGCGCCCGCTTCACGGTGATCATGCGCCCCTGCCCAACTCACGGGCCACCAGCCGGCGGAAGGCCTGATGGAGCCGCCGCGTGACAGGGCCGGGCCGTCCGGTCCCGATCCGCCGGCCGTCGATCCACGTCACCGGCAGCACTTCCTTCAGCGTGCTCGTCAGGAACGCCTCGTCGGCATTATACACGTCGTGGCGGGTCAGCGGCTCTTCCCGGATCGGCAGCCCTGCCTCGCCCGCAAGCTCGAACAGCACGTCGCGGGTGATGCCGGCCAGCAGCCCCAGCCAGCACGGGGGCGTCAGGATCGCCCCGTCGCTGACGAGGCCGAAGTTGCTCGCGGTGCTCTCGGTCACCGAGCCGAGCGCGTCCATGAACAACGCCTCCTCCACCCCGCGCAGGTGCGCATCCACCACCGCCAGGACGCTGCCGAGGCGGGCCGAGTACTTGGCCTGCGGCGTGATGGCCCCGACCGAAAATTTGCGCGTCGGCACCACCGCGACCCGGATGCCGCGACGGTAGGCGGCGGCCGGCGGATGGATCGCCTGCTGCACCACAATGCTGGGCGCAGCGCTCCCTCGCGGCTGCGGCAGGAGGGCCACCCGCACCACCGCGTCTCTCAAGCCGGAGCGCGCCAGCGCCGCCAACAACTGCGCCCGCAGCCGGCGCCGGTTGGCCGGTGCTGGCGTGCCAAGGAACGTCGCCGACGCGTCGAGGCGGTCCAGGTGCGCGTCCAGCCGGAAGATGCGGCCCCGGTAGGCCCGCATCGTCTCAAAGCAGCCGTGGGACCGCCACAGCGCTGGCAGCGCCGCGCGGAGAGGATCACCCCACCACCTCTTTGCGGACGCCCACCCGTGGTGGGGGTCCCGCCCAGCGGGGTGTCCCAAAGAGGTGGTGGGATCAACCACGCGCGGCATCTCTCGACACGGAGGCGTCGCCCGCAGGGCTCAGCGCACGCATGAGCGCCGCCGCCTTCGCGAGCGTCTCGTGATACTCCCGCTCAGGGTCAGAGTCGGCCACGATGCCGGCGCCGACGTGGAACGAAAGCCGATGGCGTCGAATCACCATCGTGCGGATGGCGATGTTGAGGTCCAGGGTCCCGTCAAACCCCAGCTCGCCGAGCGAGCCGGAGTAGAGCTCCCGCGCCACCGGCTCGAGCTCCCGCACAATCTCCATGCACCGCACCTTGGGGCAGCCGGTGATCGTCCCGCCAGGAAACACCGCGCGGATGACATCGACCGCGTCCGTCCCGCGCCGGAGGCGGCCGGAGACATTGGAGACGATGTGGATGACGTGCGAATACGCCTCCAACGCCATCAGCTCATCGACCCCGACGGAGCCTGGGGTGCAGACGCGCCCAAGATCGTTGCGCTCCAGATCCACCAGCATGATGTGCTCGGCGCGCTCCTTTTCGCTGAGCAACAGCTCCAGGCTCTGCATCGCGTCGTCGGCCGGGGTCTGTCCCCGTGGCCGCGTGCCCGCGATAGGACGCGTGTCGATCCGCCGATCCTGCACCCGCACCAGCCGCTCCGGCGAGCAGCTCACCACGGAGGCCTCGTCGCCGCGCACCAGGCACGCAAACGGCGAAGGGTTGATCCGGCGCAACCGCAGGTACAGCGGCACCACCGGCTGGTGCCAGGGCGCGGTGAAGCGCTGCGACAGGTTGGCCTGAAAGATGTCGCCCGCGCGGATGTACTCCAGCGCCCGGCGCACCATGTCTTCAAATTGCGACTGGGTGCTCGTCGCCGACAGCGACGGCGCCTGGCTGAGGGAGAGGGGCGTGAGGTCGTCCGTCACGGTCGACTCGCGGATCAGCTGGTGGACGCGATCGAACGCGTCCTGCGCCTGACGACGGGCCACCGGCCCAGGGGAGTGGGGATCCACGATGCTGAAGATCCAGCTCCGCTGCGTCCCGTGATCCAGCAGGATCACCGCGCGCATGGCGAACCAGCCCATCTCGGGCAGCGGGTGATCTGACGTGACGGGAGCCGGCAGGCGCTCGATCCACCGGTTCAGCTCATAGCTGAGGTAGCCCATGAGCCCCGTCGCTCTGGCGTGGGGCTGGCCCGAGCCGGGCGCCTGGTACCGGCGGAGGATCTGGCGCAGCGCCTCGAGCGGATGCGCGCGCCAGACCTGCGTGGAGGCGCTGGTCGTCAGTTCCATGCGATCACCCCGCGCCGTGAAGGTGAGCCAGGGATCAAACCCGAGCAGCGACCAGCGCCCGGTTACGGGATGAGGTCGGGCGCTGTCGAGCCAGATCAGCGGGCTGGTCTCGGGCAGGCGGCAGACGAGCGGCGCAAGATCGGGACAGCCGTCAAGCGCGACGGCATAGACGGTGAGCGGTCCGTGCGAAAGTGCGCAGGGGGCCAGCATGGCATCTTATTGTAGCATACGGGGCATTTCTATTTTCCTATGGATCACGTGAGGGAGAACAGAAGTGTCCCGGCTGTTCCGTGATTAGAGCTGGATGAGCAGCAGCTTGGTCTTCAGGAGGCGGAGATGGGCCTGAATCGTCTCCATCTCCCGGTCGAGGCGAGTCGCATCGGCGAGCATTTCCTTCGCGTGCGCGTCCTGGCGGGCTCGCTCGTCGTCACTCCATGCGGCGTTGGGGCTCGCGAGCGCCTTTTTCACACGAGCCATCGTCCGGCCCAGGCTGGCCCGCTGGGCGCCCTTGGCCCGCAGCTCTTCGTTGGCCACGGCGATGGCCAGCTTCAGCCGTTGCCGATCCGGTTCCAGGCGCTTGCGGGCGTCGGCGGTCTTCTGCCGGACGCTCGCGGCCGCCGCCCCAAGATCCTTGCGCATCTCCGCAATCTTCTGCTCCACCGTGCTGCGCTTCAGCGCAAACTCCCGCTTGTAGGTCTCGATGCGGCTGGCGAGCTCCCGGTGCCGCTCCAGCACCTCGGCGAACCGAGGATCGGTCTGGAGGACTTCTTGAACGAGCTTCTCGCGGTTGGCAGGGGCGCAGCCGGCGATCCATGTCGCCAGCAGGGTCGCGCTCAGCAGGATACGCATGGTCTG
>CAZKXY010000045.1:0-9388 GCA_964556925.1 uncultured Planctomycetales bacterium
TGCCAGGCGCGCGGCGGCCTCAACGGTCAAGCCCTGGTTGATGTCGATCGGCTCGCGGAGCACGGCAGCCGGGTCGGTGGCGGCGACCTCCTCGATGTCCACGCCCCCCCGACGGCTGGCGAGCGCGACCGGCCTGGCCTGGAACCGGTCCACCGTCATCGCCAGGTAGAGCTCGCGCTGCACGGCGATCCGCTCATCGACCAGCACGGCGGCAACCGGCAACCCCGGCGGGCCGGTTTGCTGCGTCACCAGCCGCCGGCCGAGCAGCGCCGCGGCCTTGGCGGCAGCGTCCTGAGCGCTTGCGGCGATCAGCACCCCGCCGGCCTTGCCGCGCCCGCCGGCATGTAGTTGGGCTTTGACGTTGCAGGCGAACGCGCCTGACGCGCCGACGGCCTTCCGCAGCCGGTCGAATGCGGCGGCGGCTTCCCCAGGGGCCTTGGCGACATGCCCGCGGGGCGTGGGGATGCCGACGGAGGCGAAGAGCTGCTTGGCTTGGTACTCGTGGAGCTTCATCAGGAGGTGTCAGGCACTTTTCAAAGCGGGAAAAGTGCCTGACACCTTGTCGTTGGTCATCGCTGGTCGAGGGGGGCGAGGCGCAGGTCGCGAGGGCCGACGTACTGGGCGAGCGGGCGGATCAGGCGGTTGTCCGAGGCCTGCTCGATGATGTGGGCCGACCACCCAGCCATCCGCGCACAGGCGAACATCGTCGTGAAGAGCTCCGTCGGAATGCCGAGGTAGTGCAGCAGCGAGGCGGAGTAGAAATCGACGTTGATGTAGAGCTGCTTGGCCTTCCAGACCGCCTCCTGCAGCCGTTCGGAAATCGTGAACCACTTCAGCTCGCCGGCGGTTGCTCCGAGCTGCCTGGCCAATTCCTTGAGGTGCTTGGCGCGCGGATCCTCGCCCTTATACACGCGGTGCCCGAAGCCCATGAACCGCTTGTGGTCGGCCAGCGAGCGCTGCACGTAGGGCTCCACCTGCTCCGGCGTGCCGATGTCCTGGAGCATCTCCATCGCCTTGCGGTTGGCCGCGCCGTGCAGCGGGCCCTTGAGCGCGCCAATCGCCGCCACGATGGCCGAGGAGTAGTCGGACTGCGTCCCGGTGACGACCCGCGCGGTGAACGTGGAGGCGTTGAACCCGTGGTCGGCCAGCAGCACGAAGTAGGCGTCGAGCGCGCGCGCCTGCTCGCCGGTTGGCTCCTTGCCGTGCAGCATGAAGAGGAAGTTGGCTGCGTGACCCAGCGTCGGTTTCGGCGCCACCGGTGGCTGGCCGGCGCTCAGCCGGCCGATGGCGGCGACGATCGTGGGGGTCTTGGCGATCGCGCGCACCGCCTGCCGCCGGCTGGCGTCAAGCGACGTCGCCTCGGCGTCGGGATCGTGCAGCGCCATGGCGGAAAGCGCCGTGCGCAGCAGCGCCATCGGATTGGCCTGCGCAGGCAGCGAGCGCAGCCACGACACCAGCGCCGGCTCCAGGGGCCTGGCCGCATCAAGCTGGGCGGTCCACTCGGTCAACTGGTGGCGGGTCGGCAGCGCGCCGAACAGCAAGAGGTGGCTGACTTCCTCGTAGTTCGCCTTGCCGGCGATCTCATCCAGCGCGTAGCCGCGATAGACGAGCTGGCACCGCTGCCCGTCGACATCCGAGATGGCCGTCTCGCCGGCGACTACCCCCTCGAGGCCTTTGCTGATCATCGTAAACTCTTGATGCCGGCGCGGACCTGGGTCGCCGAGGCCGCCAGCGCCTCGCGCTCCTGCGGCGAGAGCGGAAGCTCGACGATTCGCTCGATCCCGCCAGTCCCCAGCTGCGCGGGCACGCCGATGCACACCTCGCGCAGCCCGTATTCCCCGTCGAGCCACGCGCACACCGGCAACACCGCATGGCGGTTCTGCAGAATCGCCCCGGCCATCTCGACCACGCCGCTCGCGGGCGCATAAAAGGCGCTGCCTTGCTTGAGCAGCGCCACCATCTCCGCCCCGCCGTCGCGGGCGCGCTGGATGAGCTGCGCGAGCTCCTCGGCGGTGAGCCGCGTCGCCGCCGGCTGGCCGTCCACCGTGATCGAGCTCACCACCGGGACCATCAATTCGCCATGCGAGCCGAGCATCATCGCCGACACCGCCGTCGGCGCCACGCCGAGCCGCTGCGCGATGCACGCGCGCAGCCTCGCGCTGTCCAGCACGCCGGCCATTCCCATCACGCGCGAGCGCGGGAACCCGGTGCGCTGCAGGGTGAGCGCGACCATGACATCGAGCGGGTTCGTGACCACGATGACGACCGCCTCCGGGCAGGTCTTGGCGATGCGCTCCGCGATCGGCCCGACGATGGCGGCGTTGGCGGCCAGCAGATCCTCCCGGGACATCCCGGGCTTGCGCGGAAGGCCCGCCGTGATGATGACGAGCTGGCTTGCCGCCATCGCGCCGAAGTCAGTGGTGCCCTGCACCGAGACGCCGAAGCCTTCCACCGGCGCGGACTGGCTGATGTCCAACGCCTTGCCCTGCGCCAGCCCCTCGACGATATCAATGAGGGTGATGTCGCCGAGCTGCTTCAGGGCGAGCAGGTGGGCGGTGGTGGTGCCGACCTGGCCGGCGCCGATCACCGTTACACGCGGACGGGCCATGCACTCCAGAGCCGGAGGCCGAGCGCGACGAAGCCGGCTCCGGCCAACGTCCAGAGCAGCCAGCCGGCCAGGGCGGACAGCCAGCGCAGCCCCAGCGCCATGCCGGAAAACCCGCCGCGAAACCAGGCGTCCCAATCCTCGGGGGGAACGGGCAGGCCTGCCTGCGTCCGCTGGTAGGTTCGGCTCGCCGCCTTCAATCCTTGCCTGGCCAGCAGCGCGCCAGCCACCGCGGCCCCCACCCCGGTGAGCACCATCACGGCCCCCAGGATCCCATACGCCATGTTCATCGGTTCAGTCTAGCAGAGCGCTGCGGCAGCGTCAACGCTGGGGTCGGCCACAGCGAAAATAAGGAAAAAGTGTCAGACACTTTTCGAGCGGCTTGACAACGAGGGGGTGCGGCTGCTCTAATACCGTCACGCAACCAACGGAGGCGCACGATGAGGCGATCGCACATCCTGCGGCTGGTGGGGCTGGTGGTCTTCGTGGCGGGCGCCTCACCGATCCTGGCGCAAGACCCGGCTGAAACGTCCCAGGTGCTGCGGGGGGAAATCGTGGACCCGGCCGCCTACCTGAAGACCGCGCAGCGAGGGGCTGAGGTGAGCGAGCAAACCTACGAAGCCGTGGATGGCGGGCAAACGCTCGCGCTGCTGGAAGAGGACAGCCAGGCGCTCTATCTATTGCTGGCAGAGGAGCCGGGCGAGGACCCGAACGAACTCGCGTACGATTTCGTGAACCAGCAGGTGACCGTCCAGGGGACGGTCTATGAGCGGGGCGGCCTGCGGGGGATCGTCGCCACTGCCATCGAGCCAGTTGAGACCGTGGAAGACGTGGAGGCCGGTGCAGCCGGCGCCACGTACTAGCACCGGTTGTCGCGCTTAGCCCACCCGGCGGATCACCACCCGCCCCAGCAGCCGTTGCACATCCGCAGCGTGGCACAGCTCCGTCCCTGGCGTCAGCGCGGTCGCGGTGCCGCTGGCGATGCCCAAGCGAAACGCCTCGAGCAACGGTTGCCCCCGCACCCAGCCGGTGACGAATCCACCGATCAACGAATCACCCGCGCCGACCGCGGAATCGACCTTCACCGCCGGCGGCCTGGCGTGCCACACCTGCGCATCATGCGCGAGCAGCGCCCCGTCAGCTCCCAGTGACAGCACCGCCACCTGAGCCCCCGCACGGGTGAGCTGCCGCACGGCCCGGACCATCTGCCCCTGCCGCGTCAGCCGAAGGCCCAACAGCTCCTCCGCCTCCTGCCGGTTCGGTTTGATCAGCCACGGCCGCGCCGCAACACCCATCCGAAGAGCCGGCCCGGAAGCATCCAGCACCGCTGGAATCCTGAGCTGCTGAAGCCGACGAACCCACCGCTGGTAGATCGTGACCGGGACCCCCGGCGGCAGGCTGCCGGAGCACACGACCACGCTCGGCCGCGCGCGCAGCAGCCGCCGCTCCAGCTCGCGGATCACCTGGGCGCTCACACGCGGACCGGGCGTGTTGATCTCGGTCAGCCGTCTTGGGCGGTCGGTCAGGATCTTGTAGTTGTTCCTCGTGCTCCCGGCCACCGCCATCCACGCCAGCGGGATGCGCAGCCGCCCCATCAGGTGGCGAAAGATCACCCCGTCCTCGCCGCCGATGAGCGCGAAGGCGACCGTGCGGCCGCCCAGCTCGTGGATGACCCGCGAGACGTTGATCCCCTTGCCGCCGGGATACCGCGCGAATCCGGCGGCCCGGTTCAGCGCCCCAGGCCGCAGCGACGGCAGCAGGACCCACTCATCGAGCGACGGGTTCAGCGTGACGGTCGCGATCATCAACCAGGTGTCAGACACCTTTCCCGCTTTGAAAGGTGTCTGACACCTTTGTTTAGACGGGGGCTTTGGAGCGGGACCCGTGGGGACGGGCGGCTTTGGCGAGGGCACGCTCGTAAACCTGCGCATAGGCTCGGGCGGAGGCGGTCCAGGAGAAATCCTGGCGCATGCCGGTCGCCACGAGCTGCGTCCAGAGCGCGTGGTCCTGAAAGGCGGTGGCCGCCCGGCGCACCGCCTCAACCAGCGCGCGCGGCGAATGCTCCTCGAACACGAAGCCTGTCGCCGTCTTCTTCGCAAGCGTCGAGGAGGTCACGTCGACCACCGTGTCCGCCAGGCCGCCCACCCGGCGCACGACCGGCACCGTCCCGTACCGCATGCTGTACATCTGGTTCAGGCCGCACGGCTCGAAGCGGGACGGCATGAGGAACGCGTCGGCGCCGGCTTCAATCTGATGCGCAAGCGCGTTGTCAAAGGCGAGCTGCACCGCGAGCTGCTCCGGGTGCTGCGCGGCGAGCTGCTCGAGCTTCTGGTGATAGACCGGATCGCCGGTACCCAGCAGGACGAGTTGCACCGGCAGGCGCATCAGCTCCTCCATCGCCTGGGTCAGCAAATCGATGCCCTTCTGCTCGGCCAGGCGTTGGATCATGCCGATCACCAGATGGTGCCGCTCCGGCAGCTGCTGGCTCTTCTGCAGGGCCAGCTTGCAGAGCGACTTGCCGGCCAGCTCATCGGCCGTGTAGTGCGCGGGCAGATGCGGATCGGTCTGCGGATTCCACTCCTCGGGATCGATGCCGTTCAGGATGCCGACGAGGTCCCGCTGCCGCACCCGCAACACCCCCTCGAGCCCGCAGCCGAACTCTTGGGTCTGGATCTCGCGCGCGTAGGTGGGGCTGACCGTCGTCAGCAGGTGCGCGCTGACGAGCCCGCCCTTCAGGCAGTTGATCTGCCCGTAGTACTCCAGCCCCTCCATGCCGAACAGCTGCTCGGGCAACTGCGTCAGGGCCCAGGCCTCGCGGGGGAACAGCCCCTGGTAGGCGAGGTTGTGGATGGTGAAGACCGTGCCGACGGATGTGAAGGGGCTCTCCCGTCCGATCGCGCCGTGCGCCAGGTGGGCGCAGGCCAGCGCGGCCTGCCAGTCATGGCAGTGGACGACCTGCGGCTTCCAGCCCATCGCCGCCAGCGCCCGCAGCGCCGCCTGCGAGAACATGCTGAAGCGCTCGAGGTTGTCCGGGTGGTCCTGGCCGCCCTGCTGGTACAGGCCGTCCCGATCAAAGAGCGGCGCGCACTCGATGAAGGTCACCGGCACGGCGCTGCGCGGCAGCGTCGTCTCCCACACCTGGCCGTCGTGCGTCGTGGCGCCGACCGGCACGCGGACGCGCGTGCCGGTGGACCGCAGGGTCCAGCGCGCGCGATCGACCTGGCGGTACAGCGGCAGGAGAATCCGGACCTCATGGCCGAGTTGGGCGAGCGCTCGAGGCAGGGCCCCCGCGACGTCCGCCAACCCGCCGGTCTTCGCGAACGGGTCGACCTCGGAAGCGAGGAGGGCCACCCGCATCAGTGCCGCCTACCGCTGGGTCGAGCAGCAGCTCGATAGGCAGCGGGTGACGCGGAGCGGGGGCCCCGCGCGCCCGGAGCCGACGACGCCGATCGTGCGGCGCGGCGAGGACGCGTGGGGTCGCGCAGCGGCCTGCCTGCCCGGCAGGCAGGCAGGACCTGCTGCCATTCGGCTGCTCGACTGAGCAGTCGGCTACGCATAGACGCGGTAGTCCAAGAAGGGGAAGAGATTGTCCCTCGCCTCCACCTCGGCCAGCCATGACTCGTCGAGGCGGCCAGGCCAGAGCGCCTCGTAGAGGCGCGTGAAGCGGCCGAGGTGCTCATGCAGGCGGCGGTAGGCGTAGGCCGTGTGGGTCTGCGTTTTGAGGATGAACGCCCAGTCCGACGCCTGGGCCAGGCACAGCTCGCGCCCCATCTGGTTCAGGATGCGCTCCCGCAGCGGATCCGGACGCGGATGCTCGCGGGCCGCCTGGGTCATCCGCTCCGCCGCCTTGTGGAGGTGGCGGTAGAGCCAGTCATTGGTCCCGTTCAACCACACTTCATGATAGCCCTCATAGCCCCAGCTCGACATCGAGGGCTGCAAGACCTGATTGGTGGGGTAGCGCGCGAAGTAGTCCGAGGGCGCGATGAGCGTCAGCTCCCGCTGAGCGCCATGGATCTTCCGGATCAGGCACTCCAGCCAGTCCGGCCCCTCGAACCACCAATGGCCGAACAGCTCCGCGTCGTATGGGCTGACGATGATCGGGGCGCGGCCCATGACCGACCGGAGGTACTCCGCCTGCTTCTGCCGGTTGAACAGGAAATTGCCGGCGTGGATGGCCGCCTTCTCGATCGCCCGGTCCGGATCATACGGCTGCTTGTCGTCCGTCTCGCCGGTGATGCGGTAGTACTTGATGCCGGTGTTCAGGCGCGCGCCGTCGCCGTTGAGGTAGGGCCGCACGTAGTCGTAGTCCAGGTCGTAGCCGATGTCGCGGTAGAACTCGCGGTAGTCGTAGTCGCCGGGGTAGCCCCCCTTCGCGCTCCAGACGCTCTTGGACGATTCGAGGTCCCGGCCGAAGGCCGCCACGCCGCTGGGGCAGATCGCCGGGGCGTACACGCCGAACTTCGGCCGGGGCGACCCGAAGAGCACGCCGTGGGCGTCGGTGAGGACGTAGCGCACGCCGAGCGACTTAAGCAGCACGTCATGGCCCGGGTGATAGCCGCACTCCGGCAGCCAGAACCCTACTGGGCGCGCGCCGAAGGCGTGCTCGAAGGCCTGGATGCCCAGCGCCATCTGCGCCCGCACCGCCCGGGGCGCCACATCCATGAGCGGCAGGTACCCGTGCGTCGCCCCGGAGGCCAACAGCTCCAGCACCCCGCGCT
Organism: uncultured Planctomycetales bacterium; assembly: GCA_964556925.1. Classification (GTDB taxonomy): domain Bacteria; phylum Omnitrophota; class Gorgyraeia; order Aquiviventales; family Aquiviventaceae; genus CAZKXY01. The sequence goes on from CAZKXY010000045.1 coordinate 7,324, forward strand.
CGGCCAGCTCCCGGAACGGCCGGATCAGGTCTCGTCGGTGCGTCTCCGCAAACGCGCGGCGCGCGGTCGTGAACCGGTGGTGGTAGAAGAGCGCCAGCCGGTGGAACGGCGGCATCCACCGCGTGCGCTGGATTTCCTTCTCCGACAGCTCGACGAGCTTGTCGAGGTGGCGCACGTACCGCTCCTGCAGCAGCGGATCGGCCAGCATCGCCAAGAGCGTCGGCGTAAACGACATCGTCAGCCGAAACGGCACCCGGTCGTCCACCAACCGCTGGAAGCGCTCCAGCAGCGGCAGGTACGTCTCGGTGATCGCTTCAAAGAGCCAGCGCTCCTCGAGGAACTCGGCGTGCTCCGGATGGCGGACGAATGGCAGGTGGGTGTGCAGGACCAGCGCCAGCATCCCCCCACCTGCTTGCCCGCCCTGGCTACTCATGTGACCCAAGGCGGGGCGGGCTGATCATTGCACGCAATGGACGAACCCTTTCCCGCGGTTGATCCAGGCGGCCTGACACGGTGGAACTCATGAAGCCGCCTTGAGAAGCAGCCTTTCATAGATGGGGGGACCATCACGTAGCTTCCTGCCGTGATGCCCGAGAGGTCGGGTTCGGCTTGGACAACGGCTCCATGGCCTTGGTGGGATCCGGATGCAACGAGCCGGCCCAGGAGAGGCTGACGATCGGCGTCACCATCCGCGTCTGGCGGCCATCCGCCGAGGTCACTTCCACCGCGATGGCCTGCGCGCCTTCCGGCAGCGCAACCCGGAGGCTGAAGCTGCCGTCCTTGCGCACGGCGACCGCCTGGTCCTGGATCTTCACCGTCGCTTTCGGCTCCGTGGCCCCGTGGACCACCACGTCGGTATCCACCCGGAACCAGAACCCCTTGATCGAGGGCGCGCTGGTCCGGACCAGGCCGGCCGACGACCATGCGCCGGAGAACAGCGCGTGCGATAGCTCCTGACCGCGCGCCATCGGGCTCGCGCCGACCCCAATCCCGGCCGCTAACCCGAACAGCTTCCAGTAGAGCTCGTCCGTCGTGACCCATGCTTCATCGATCACGTCCGACGGGCCGAAGCGCGGCGCGTCCACGCGGTTCGAGCGCGCGAGCAGCAGAAACCGGCCGCTGCGGGTGAGCAACCCGATGTCCACGAGGAAGGACCGGCCGGGGGCGTCGGTGTGGATGAACCAGCTGGTGGCTAACCCGGAGAGGGGGATGTCGAACGAACGGTGGGCCGGCTGCTCGGGAAACGTGACCTCGGTGACGTCATGCACGCGCAGCACCGACCGCAGCCCGGCCACCTCCTCCGGCAGCAGGTGGCTGCGCGCCAAGCGCTCAAGGTCGGGCTGGATCTCCCAATACGCGTAGAGCCACCAGGGATCCTTGACCATGAGGACAATGTGGTGGTCGCCGTAGCCGAGCGGGAGGGAAAACGGCTCTTCCGCCGACGGCGCGCGGGCCGCTCCCGTGATCTCCGGGGCAGGAGCGGATGGGGGGGCAGAGACCGACGCCGGACCGAGCGGAAGTGGACCCGGCATCGCTGGCCGCGCCGGCGTTCCCGAGGGCGGAGCGGGGAGTGTCACCGCCCTTGGCCGACGCATGAGGCGTGCCGCCCGCACGGTGGGGCCGCGGACGGGTTTCTTCACGACCGACTTCCGCGCGGCCCGCACCGTCCCTGCCTGCGCCCGCCGGAGGCGGGCAGGCAGGCCAGCGGCCCGAGCGGCGGGTGCAGGCGGCGTCTCCGTCTGGGGGGGGGCGCGTCGTCCGCGTAGCGTCGGTCCCCTGGCGGGTTTTTTCACCACCGAGGTCCGTTTGAGCGGGGGAAACGATTTACTGGACGACGCGAGAGCGGCTTGTGGAGGGGTCGGCGCGCTGCGCGCGGCCGACAGCTTGGCGGAACCTTTGGCGGCGCCCTTGCGGGGCGATCCCCGGCGTGCCATGGTGCGTGCCTCCGGTCCTCACGAACAGCGAAGCTCCCACAGCACGGTATTATAGCGAAAAAAACTCGCTGATTCTACCCCGTCGCCATCAGGTGTCAGACACCTTTCAAAGCGGGAAAGGTGTCTGACAC
>CAZKXY010000046.1:0-8974 GCA_964556925.1 uncultured Planctomycetales bacterium
TGTGAGGATGCTGCAGATGCGCGCGTGGGCGTACTGCACGTAGTAGACCGGGTTGTCCTGGGAGTGGGCTTTCGCGAGCTCCAGGTCAAAGTCGAGGTGGCTCTCCGCGGTCCGCATCAGGAAGAAGAAACGCGTGGCATCCACGCCGACCTCGTCCAGGATCTCGCGGAGCGTCACGAATTCGCCCTGCCGCTTCGACATCGGCACCGGCTGGCCCTTGCGGGAGAGCGTGACGAGCTGGACGATGCGGACGATGAGCCGGTCCGTCGGCAGCCCCAGCGCGCTCATGGCCGCCTTGACGCGCGCGATGTAGCCGTGGTGATCCGGCCCCCAGAGGTTGACGAGCCGATCGTACCCGCGTCGGGCCTTCCATTGGTGGTACGCGATGTCCGGGGCGAGGTAGGTCAGTTCCCCGTCGCGCTTGCGCACCACCCGGTCCTTGTCGTCCCCGAACTTCGTGGAGGCGAGCCACGTCGCCTCCTCGGACTCATAGAGCGCGCCCCTGGCGCGCAGCGCCTCGAGGGTGCGGTCGATCCGGCCGGACGTGCGCAGCCACCGCTGGCTGGTCCAGCGGTCGAACACGAGCCCGAAGCGCGCCAGATCCGCCTTGATCCCGGCGAGCTGCTGCGCCATCGCCAGGTCGGCAAACGCCGACGCGGGAGCATCCGCCAGGCTGTCCTGGCGCTTGGCGATCAACCGGACGGCGGCGTCGGCGAGGTACGTCCCGTGATAGCCGTCGTCAGGAAACGGCTCCGGGCAGCCCAGCTGCTGCAGGTAGCGGGCCCGCAGCGACTTCCCCAGGAGGTCGATCTGGCGCCCTTCATCGTTGAGGTAGTACTCGGTCGTGACGCGCTCACCCTGGGAGCGCAGCAGCCGCGCCAACACATCGCCGACAGCCGCTTGCCGGCCATGCGCCACGCTGAGGGGCCCGGTGGGGTTGGCGCTGACGAACTCGATGCTCACGTGGGCAGCCGGGCGCCGCGTCCGGGTGCCAAAGCGGCCTCTCTCCCGCAGGACCTTGGACAGCACCTGGGTCAGCGCGTCCTGGGAGAGAAAGACATTCAGGAACCCGGCCTTCGCCTCGACCCGCTCGATCCAGGACCCCAGGCTGTGTTGCCGGCAGGCGGCCAGAAACGTCTGGGACAGGGCTTCAGCGATGTGTTGGGGCGGCTTGCGCTGCGCCGCCGCCAGCTTGAACGCGAGGGAGCTGGAGAGATCCCCGAACGAGGGGTCCTTGGGGATTTCCCAGCGGAACGCCGCCTCAGACGCGAGCGCCTCCGGCCCTGCCGCTGGGACGTCGGTCCCGGCGAGGAGTCCTTTCAAGAGACGGCTCAGGCGGTCTTCAATGGCGATCATCCGCTCATGGGATTGCGGGAGGGGATCCCGCTAGGACACTGGAACGCGGGGAGCGTCCGCCCACAGGTCTTCAAGCCGGTAAAACGACCGCGCGTGCTGGTTGAACAGGTGGACGACGATCTCGCCGCAGTCCATCAGGACCCATTGGGGCTCGGCCGCGGGCTGGGTCGGTCCGCGGGCGGCAGGGGCGCCTTCCACGTGGCCGACCGCGCAGCCGTGTTGCTCCAAGACCGCGTCGAGATGCTCCTGGAGCGCCTTGAAGTGGGGGGGGCTGCCGGCGGTTGCGACCACGAAGAAGTCCGTGACACTGGAGAGCGCACGCAGATCCAACACCACCACGCCCTCGGCCTGCTTCTCGAGAGCCGCTCGTGCAGCGAGCAATGCGTTCGCCTGGCTGTTGAGCTCCCGCTCGTGGAGGGCGGTCACTGGCCCAGGCATGCGTCCCGGACGAGGGGACGGCGGGAGGTCACGAGCTCATGATGCGGTACAAGCCGGTGCCGCACGTGGGACACCGCCCTTTCATCGCGGAGCGGCCGTTCTTCATCTTGACCTGCTTGGCGTCCTTCATCTCTTTCTTCGCCTTGCACTTGACACAATACGCCTCCATCGCCCCTCCTTGTTGGGTTCAACGGGTTCACAGACCGCCCTGCCTGCGGCAGGCAGGGACAAGCCTAACACGCGGCCCCGCCGACTGTCAAGCGCACTTCAAAAGGTGTCAGACACTTTTCCCGCTTTGAAAGGTGTCTGACACCTCCTAGCGGTGGGAGACGTCCTCGTGGATCTCGCCCACGATCTCCTCCAGCAGATCCTCGATCGTCACGAGGCCGACCGTGCGGCCTTGGGGGCTGCGCACGATGGCGATCTGCCGCTTGTCCCGCTGGAACTCGCTGAGCAGCTCCGCCACCCGCTTGCGCTCCTCCACCACCGCGATCGGCCGGATGAGATCCGCCAGGACGAACAGCCCCCCGTGGCGGACCACGGCCAACAGGTCCCGCGCGTAGATCACGCCGACCACATGGTCCAGCGAGCCCTCGTAGATCGGGATCCGGGAATGCCCCTGCTCCACCAGGACATCCAGCGCCGCCATCGGGTCGCCCTTCAGGTCGACGCCGGCGATCCGCTCCCGCGGCACCATCACCTCACGGACCACCGAATCGCTGAACTCGAAGATCCGGTGCAGCATCCGCAGCTCGTCCTCCGCCAGGACGCCCGCCTCGCGGCCCATCTGGATCATCACCTTGATCTCCTCTTCGGTGACGAGCGGCGAGCGGCGCCTGGTGGGGATGCGCGCCACGCGCAGCAGCCCGCGGCCAGCCCAGGTGAAAAAGCCGGCGACCGGGGCCAAGACGGCCATCAGGATCCGCAACGGGCGCACCATCGCAAACGCCACCAGCTCGGCATGCGTGACCGCAAAGAGCTTCGGCGTCACTTCCCCCACCAGGAGCAGCGTGCCGGTGATCACGGCCGTGGCGATCGCCAAGCCCTGCTGCGACCCGAAGAGCGTGATGAAAATCCAAGAGCCGATGGCCGAGATCGCCACGTTGACGAGATTGTTCGCCACCAGCAGCGTGCCGATCAGCTGGTCAAGATGCGTCAGCAGGTCGAAGGTGAGCTTGGCGCTGCGGTGGCCCTGCTCCATCAGATGCCGCAGCCGCACCTTGTTGATCGACAGCACTGCCGCCTCGGACGCCGAGAATGAAGCGGACAGCGCTAGGAGGATGCCCAGCAACACGAACACGGGAAGGGTTAAAGCCATCGATTCCTGCGGAACAGCAGGAGCATCACCGGCAGCGACCCGATGAGCGCAAGGCTGATGGCATGGTAGATCCATTTCGGGCCCAGCGCGGGGTGCTCGGTGAAGTTCATCCCGTAGATGCCGGTCACGATGACGAGCGGCAGCGCCAGCGTCGCGAAGGCCGTCAAGGTCTTCATGATCTCGTTCAGGCGGTTGGAGACGATCGTCGCGTAGGCCTCGAGCGACATCGTGGTGACCTCGCGGCAGGAGTCGACCAGGTCGCTCATCCGCAGCAGGTGGTCGTAGATGTCCCGGAAGTAGATCGCGTTGGCCGGCGTGATGAAGGGCAGATCGCCCCGGTTCAGGCGCGCGAGGACTTCCCGGTGCGGGGCGAGGGTCCGCCGCAGCACCATGAGCTCGTGGTAGACGCCCAGCAGCTCCCGCAGCGTCTGGTCGGTCTTGTCGCTCAACAGCTTCGTCTCGAGCTCGTCCACGCGGGCCTCCACCTCATCGAGGATCGGGAAATAGCTGTTGATCAGCGAGTCCGCCACCGCGTAGAAGAGGAAATCCGCGCCGCGCTTGAAGATGGGCGACTTCTTCTCAACCCGGGCGCAGTCGTCATCGATGCTCTTGATCGGCTCGGTCCGGACGGTGATGAGGAAGTTGTTCCCGACGCAGACGTCCAGCTCCACCGGCCTGAACCGGCCGTCCACGCGCTTCAGCCCCTGGAGGACGACGAACAGGTACCGCTCGAAGTCTTCCACCTTCGGGCGGACATTGGGCATGATGAAGTCCTCAACGGTGAGCGGGTGCAGCTCGAACACCTCAAGCAGCAGCTCGATCTCCTGGTCCTCCGGCCCTTCGATGTCCACCCACAGCAGGCCCTGCTCGTCCGCCAGCGCCTGACGGATGCGAGCGACCGACAGGCCGCACTCGATCGTGCCGTCCGCATGGCACGCGTAGGAACGGATCATCCTGCGCCCTCCCGATAGAGACGATGGTTCCGGATGTAACGCTCCACGGCCGCCGGGACCAGGTACCGGATCGACCGGCCCTCGCGCACGCGCCGGCGGATGTCGGATGACGCGATGTCCACCTGCGGCATCTGAAGCCATGCCAGCCCGGTTTCCCCGGCCCGCTCCGGCGTGCCGGGGCGGGCCGCCCGGGCGCGCCGCGCCCCGGGACGGCGGGCCACCACGATGGTGCAGAGCCGCTTGAGCTCCTTCCACGCCACCCAGGGCACCGCCAACATGTCCTGCCCGATGATCAGCACCAGCGTCGCCTGCGGCAGCCGGGCATGCAGCAGGCGCACGGTCTCAATGGTGTAGGAGGGCCCGTCCCGCTTCAATTCGACGTCCGAGGACGCGAAGGCGGCATGGTCGCGGATGGCCAACTGGATCAGCTTCAGCCGCACCGATCCCGGCAGGAGGCTCCGGGCGGCCTTATGCGGCGGCTGGCCGGCGGGGATGAACACGACGCGGGTCAGCGCCAGGGCCTCGCGGGCGGTCTCCGCCAGCAGTAGATGGCCGGTGTGGATCGGATTGAACGTGCCCCCGAGTATGCCGACCTTCATGGTCACTCAAAAGGTGTCAGACTGCTCTGTCGAAAAGCTGCCGGGACGACCGCAACAGGTGTCAGACACCGTTCGACCGGTCGTCTCGCAGCGGGAAACGTGTCTGACACGTTTTGCTCTGGAACCGCGGCTGTTCGACAGAGCAGTCTGACACCATTATTGGCGAAGTTGGCCGGAGCCGCGGACCACGTACTTGTACGTGGTGAGCTCCTCCAGCCCCATCGGCCCGCGCGCGTGCAGCCGGTCGGTGCTGATGCCGATCTCCGCCCCCAGGCCGAACTGGAACCCGTCGGTGAACCGCGTGGAGGCGTTCACGTACACGGCGGCGGAATCCACCTCGGCCACGAATTGCTCCGCGTGGGCGGCGTCGTTCGTCACGATCGCATCCGAGTGGGCGGAGCCGTACCGGCTGATGTGCTCGATCGCGTCCGACACCGAGCCCACCACCCGGATCGACAGGATGAGGTCCAGGTACTCCGTGACCCAGTCCTCCTCGGTGGCCGCCGGAATCCCCGGCACAAGGGCGCGCGTCCGCTCGCAGCCCCGCACCTCCACCTTGGCCTCCTGGAGCCTCCGGATGATCTCCGGCACGAACGCGGGCGCGATCCGCTCGTGCACCAGCAGCGTCTCCATCGCGTTGCAGGTCGCCGGCCGCTGGCACTTGGCGTTGAGGACAATCGCCTGCGCCATGGCTGGATCCGCCGCCTCATCCACAAACACGTGGCAGACCCCCTTCGCGTGCTTGATCACCGGGATCGTTGAGGTCTCCACGATCTTCCGGATGAGGCCCTCCCCGCCCCGCGGAATGATCACGTCGATGTCCTGGTCCATCCGGAGCATCGCGTCGACGGCGGCGCGGTCGGGCGTCGGAATGAGGCTGACCGCGGCCTCGGGCAGGCCGGCGGCGCGCAGCGCCTCGAGGAGGGCGGTGGTGATCGCCTGGATGGAGCGGAACGCCTCTGCCCCGCCTCGCAGCACCACGGCGTTGCCGCTCTTGACGCAGAGCGACGCGCACTCGCTCGTCACGTTGGGGCGGGACTCGTAGATGATGCCGATGACCCCGAGCGGCACGCGGACCTTGGCGATCGCAAGCCCGTTCGGCCGGCGCCAGGAGCGGATCACCCCCCCGACCGGATCCGGCAGCTCGACGACGGCCTCGATCGACCGCACCATGTCGTCTACCCGCTGCGCATTCAGCGCCAACCGGTCGATCAAGGCCGGAGACAGCCGCGCCGCCTTCGCGGCCTCCACATCGCTCGTGTTGGCGGCCAGGATCGCGCCGGCGGACGCGCGCACCTGCCCGGCCATCGCCCGCAACGCCCGGTTCTTTTCGTCAGTCGAGGCGCGAGCCAGCGCGCGCGCCGCCGCGCGGGCGGCGCGGACCACTCGGGCGACCTCCTCGTGCAACGGCGCCGCAAGAGGGGACGTTTCTATTTTTCCCCTGACCGGCTGCGAAGGAAAACTGGACATGTCCCCCCCGTTAGTCATGTGACACCTCGCGCGCCAGCACCAGGTGATCGCGGTGGATCACTTCAGGCATGCGGCTGCGCCCGAGGGCGCTCGCCGCCTCGGCGCTTCGCATCCCGCAGACGCGAGCCAGCTCGGCGGACGAGAGGGCGCAGCGGCCGCGCGCCACCTCATGGCCGGCTTCGTCCAGCACGGCGATGCAGGCGCCGGCGGCGAATCGGCCCTGCACCCCGCGCACGCCGGAGGCCAGCAAGCTCCTGCCCTGCTCCGCCAGCGCCTTCACGGCGCCCGCATCGATGCGCACCGACCCGCGGGGCGTGCGCAGCGCGAAGGCGAGCCACCACCGCTGCTTCGACAGCCGGCTCGGCGGCGGCACGAACAGCGTCCCGAGGGGCCGGCCGGCTAAGAGGTCGGTGAGGACGCCGGGACGGGTGCCGTTGGCCAACACCATGGGGATGCCGCTGTGGCCGACGATGCGCGCCGCTTCCAGCTTTGAGGTCATCCCCCCTCTCGTGACCGCCCGTTTGACCTCGCGCACCGCCGCGTGATGCGCATGGTTGATCCCCCCGATCCGCTCCACCACGGCCCCATGGCGCAAGAACCCGTCCACATCGGAGAGCACCACGAGCAGGTGCGCCTCCACCGCGGCGGCGACCAGCGCCGCCAGGCGGTCGTTATCGCCGAAGGTGATTTCCTCCACCGCCACCGTGTCGTTCTCGTTCACGATGGGAACCACCCGGCGATGGAGCAGGGTGAGCAGCGTCTGCTTGGCGTTCCGGAACCGCCGCCGGTCGGCGAGATCATCTTGCGTGAGGAGCACCTGCGCGGTGAGCAGGCCGTGGTGGCTGAAGAGCGTCGTGTAGCGGTGCAGCAGCTCCCCCTGGCCGATCGCCGCGCACGCCTGCAGCTGCGCCAGCGCCGCCGGCCGATGGGACAGCCCCAGCGACGCCATCCCGCAGGCAATGGCGCCGGAAGTGACCAGGATCGGCTGCCGATGCTCGCGCACGCAGGCGGCGAGCTGATCCACGAGCTGCGTGAGCCGCTCCGGCAACAGCCGCCCCCTGGCATCCGTCAGGACGCTGGTGCCCACCTTGACCACCAGTCGGGAATCGGCCTGGCTTCGTCCGCTCATCACACTCCGTCCCGCAGCGCTTCCCAGATCGCCCGGACCAGCTCTGGGATGCCGCGCCCGGTCGCGCAGGAAATCGGCCACACGGACCGGCCCATCGCCTGCTGAAACGCTAGGAGGTGTTCCTCGGCGGCGGGCAGGTCCATTTTGTTCGCCACGATCAGCTGCGGCCGGCGCGCCAGCGCATGGCTGTACGCAGCCAGCTCCTCATTGAGCTGGCGAAACGCCTCCACCGGCCGGCGGCCGTCCACCGCCGCCATATCCACGAGATGCACCAACAGCCGTGTGCGCTCGATGTGCCGCAGAAACTGGGTTCCCAGTCCGCGTCCCCGATGGGCGCCTTCGATGAGCCCGGGGATATCGCAGGCCACGAAGGAGCCCTGGGCGTCCGCCCGCACGACTCCCAGCACCGGGTAGCGGGTCGTGAAGGGATACGGCGCCACCTTCGGCCGGGCGGTCGAGATCCTCGACAACAGCGATGACTTGCCCGCGTTCGGCAAGCCCACCAGTCCGACGTCGGCGATGAGCTTCAGCTCGAGCGCCAGCCGCCGCTGCTCGCCCGGACTGCCGGGGCTGGCCTGCGGCTTGCCCGCCTCCCGCTCGCGCCGCCGCGTCGACGGGGACTTCCGCTTGCTCGCGTTGCCGAAGCCGCCCTGCCCGCCGCGAGCCGCCACCACGTGGTCGTGCGCCTGGACGAAATCCTTCAGGAGCTCGCTGGTGTCGGCGTCGCGGACCACCGTCCCCACGGGCACGCGGATCACGACATCCGCGCCGCGCTTGCCGCTCTTGCGGTTGCCGCCCCCGTGGCCGCCGCGGCCGGCCGCGAAGGTGTGACGGAACTGGAAGTCGAGCAGGGTCGAGACGTTGAGATCGGCGCGAAGGACGACGTCGCCGCCATCGCCGCCATCGCCGCCATCAGGAACAGGGCGGCGCGTATACGGCGGCTGCGCGAACGCGAGGCAGCCGCGGCCGCCGTCCCCGGCCTTGACCGTAATCTGAGCGTGGTCGACAAACCGCATGGGCTTCAGAGAAGGTGTCAGACACCTTTCCCGCTTTGAAAGGTGTCTGACACCTGGAGGGAGGCACGGGCGCTCCCCGGGCGTGGTTACCCGCGCGGCTGGCCTGCCGGGGCGGGCCGGGGGGGAGGCTCGATGCTGACGACGCGCAGCTTGGGGAATCGCACGACGCCGTCTCGACGGGCGTACAGGGTCCAATCGCTGCCGGTCCCCACGTACCACCCCGCCTTGAACACCGTCCCGCGCTGGCGCACGAGGATGGTGCCGGCCTTCACCTGCTCGCCTTCGAATCGCTTGAGGCCGAGCCGCTTGCCAACGCTGTCCCGGCCGTTCTTGGTGGATCCGGCACCGGCTTTATGCGCCATGGCTGGACTCCTTGGCTGGAGGTGTTGGGGTACCTGGCAGGCGAAGCTCTTTGACCACCACGCGGGTCAGCGGCTGGCGATGCCCGACGGTCTTGCGCCAGTTCTCCCGCCGCCGGTAGTGGTACGAGATGCGCTTGGGCCCGAGCCGATGCTCGAGCACCTCACAGATGACGGCGGCGCCTTCGAGGTACGGCCGGCCCACCTGCACCCGCGCGCCGTCGTGCGCCAGCAGCACCCGGTCCACGGCGTGCGTCGCGCCGATGTCCAGCGGCAGGTGGTTGAGCTCGAGCCGGCTGCCGGCCTCCACCCTCCACTGCCGGCCCCCCAGCTCAA
>CAZKXY010000047.1:0-8680 GCA_964556925.1 uncultured Planctomycetales bacterium
ACCAGTTGTTCCGCGAGCCCTCGTTCGTGTCAAAGCTCTGGTAGCCCCACAGGTGAGCGGCGGAGTTGACCAGCCACGTCCCGTGGTAGACGAACGCCGTCCGCACGAACAGCCCCCACACGAGCCATGACCAGCCGCCGAGCGCGAACAGCGCGGCCCCCAGCAGGAGAGTTTGGAGGGCGGACGTCCGCTCGATGGCTCGATGCACCGGGTCGCGGGCCAGGTCGGATGCGTAGCTCCAGTACTTCGTGGGGTGATCCAGGATCTCGTCGTAGGCGAACAGCCAGAGCATGTGCGCCCACCAGAACCCGCGGTTCGGGCTGTGGGGATCCCCGGGCCGGTCGGAGAACGCGTGGTGCACCCGGTGGGTGGCGACCCACTTGACCGGACCGCCCTGCAGGGCCAGAGACCCGCACAGCGTCAGGACATATTCCAGCCACTTGGGGACATGGAAGCTGCGGTGGGCCAGGAGGCGATGGTAGCAGAGGGTGATGCCCAACAGCCCCGTCACAGCCTGGAGCACGAAGAAGACCCAGAACGCGCTCCACGTGAAGGTCCACGGTCCCAGCAGCGCCCCGGCATGGATGAGCGCGATGCCGGCGACGATGTCCCACTTCGTGCGGACCTTCGGCTGGACGGCCACGGTCCCTTGTGTTACTGTCATACGCGCCTCCCTTCGCCCGCGCGAGAATCGCGCGGTTTTTCTGCCTCTCGGACCGTTTCTATTTTCCTCTCGAGCAGCTGCAGGAAAATAGAAGCGGTCCGGCTTTTGCGCTAGCGGTCCGGCTGTTCCGCTAATACCGTTCGATCTGCCGCAACAGGCAATACACCAGCCGGTCGTGGATCAGCAGTCTGACCAGCCCCTGGCGCAGCCAGCCTGCCAGGTCTTCCACGGAGCAGCCCAGCGCCTCGGCGGCGGCCGGCTCGGTGTAGAAGTGCAGGAAATACGCGTCGATGGCCCTGGTCTCGGCGGCCGGCAGCCGGTCGATCGTGCGGTGCACCAGCTCGTGGTGGAACTCGTTGAGGAACTGGTAGGGGACGCACCGGAGGTAGCTGTAGGGCGTCAGCGTGCGCTGGCGGGGGTCCGGCGGGTTCTCCAGCTTCCGGTAGGCGTCGAGGATCCGCGGCCAGAACCGCTCCCTGAGCCATGCGCTCAGCGACGGCGCCTCCGGCTGCTGGGCGAACTCAAGGACGCACGTCCGGAACAGCGCGTGGACCAGACGGGAGTAGTCCTTGTCGGTGACCGCGCGGTAATCGCCGCGGGCGCCGGCGCGCTGCTCCCGGGCGCGCGGCACGAACCGGCAGCCCTCGGTGGCCAGCAGGTAATCCCAACAGGCGATTGACCAGGCGAATAAGGGCTGGAACTCCGTCACGAGGTCCTGGTACTCCGCCCCCAGCGAGCCGGCGGGGTTGGCCTGGGCGCGGCGGGCGATCTGCCCGACCAGGGCCTCGACGTTCGACAGCTTCCCCCGCTGCAGCGCGGTCAGTTCCGGCTGGGCACACACCTCCGGAATCGCGATGTCCAGGGCCGGTTCATCCTGGACATACACCGTCGGGTGCGTCAAGATAGGATCCAGTTCCAGCTCGAGCATATCGCCCAGTAGTCTAACATGGGACCCTCTTAGCGACAAGGACAAACTCCAGGACAAACTCCATGAGGCAACAGGCACGTTTGCCGGGTCCTGCCGCGGAGCACCCCGCGCTGTCCTCGCCGCGCCGCACTATCGGCGTCGTCGGCTGCGGGCAGGTGGGGCCCCGCTCCGCGTCACCCGGCAAGCATGCCCACCGCCCTCCATGAGGTGGCTCATCCTGGCGACGGCGGTCTGCTGGGCCCTGGCGCTTGTGGCGGTCATCCCGGCCGTTCGGTCCAGGGGGGCGATCCGGCGGATCCGGCGGCTGGCGGCGGGGCTCGCCCTCGGCGCCCTCGGCGCGCTCGGCGCGTCGGGGCTGCTCATCGCGCACCTCTTTCACGCGTTTGCCGGAGCCACCCCCGTGGCCCAGGTGACGACGCGCTGGCTCGGGCCTGACGAGTTCGAGCTCACCTACACCCCGCAGCCCGCCGTCGGCGGGAGCGGGCCGCTTCAGGTGCGGCTGCGCGGGGATCAGTGGGCGATCAGCGGCGGGGTGGTGAAGTGGCACCCCTGGCTGACGGCGCTCGGGGTGCCGTCCTACCACCGCCCGATGCGGATCAGCGGCCAGTTTTCGCGTCTGGCCACACAGCGTGAGCATCCGCCCACCGTCTTTCCGCTGGCGGCGGAAGAGGGGGATTGGGTCTGGGAAGCCCTGTACCGGCTGGATCCGTTCCTGCCATTCGTGGAGGCGGTCTACGGGTCCTCGGCCTTCATCTATGTGGAGCCCCATGCGGTGCAGGAAATTTCCGTGACCGTCTCCGGCTACCTGATCAAACGGGGAACGTGGTACAATGAGGCGTCACAGCACCCCTAACCGACAGGAGGCGGGAGAGATGGCGATGGCGACGGCATCGGCCCAGGCGCAGCAGGAGCGGCCCGGGGCGGTCACCTTCAAGGGCAACCCCCTGACGCTGCTCGGCCCGGCGCTCACGGTGGGCGCAACGGGGCCGGACTTCCAGCTCATCGGCCAGGATCTGGCCCCCCTCACGCTCGGCGCGTTCACGGGCAAGGCGCTGCTGATCAGCGCCGTGCCGTCGCTGGATACGCCGGTGTGCGACGCCCAGACCCGCCGATTCAACGAGGAAGCGGCCAAGCTGCCCAACGTCCACGTGTTGACGGTGAGCATGGATCTGCCGTTTGCCCAGAAACGCTGGTGCGCAGCAGGAGGCATCTCGCGCATCACGGTGGCCTCGGATCACCGGGAGGCCTCGTTTGGCCGCGCCTACGGGACGCTGATCAAGGAGCTGCGGCTGTTGACGCGCGCCGTCTTCCTCCTGGATCCCAGCGGCACGGTGCGGTACGTCGAGTACGTGGCCGAGGTCACCTCGCACCCGAACTACGACGCAGCGCTCGCCGCCGCCCGCGCGCCATGACGTGGTTCCGCATGGTCCTTATCGCTCTTCGCCTGGCCTGGCCCCACCTGCTGGCGCCATGGCGTTCCCCGCTGCTCCGCTGGCGGATGGAGACCTACGGGCTGGTCGGGCCGGACGGCCGACCGCTCCACGCGGAGGACATCGGCCCGGCGCAGGCGATCCACTTCGCGATCCGGAACCGGCGGGCGCTCGTTCGGTTCCTGCGGTGGGCCAGCGACGTCACCTGACGCGCGAATCGGCCCACCCCCCGCGCCGCTCAGGTATACTTGGACAGTCCAATGGAGACCACCGTCTTCAAGATTCTGGTCATTGAGGATGCGCCGGAGGACGCGCGGCTCATCCGCGACGCGCTGGCGAACCCCGCCGTCTTCCACCTCATCCAGGCCAGCCGCTTGTCGGAGGGCTTGGCAGTGCTGGACGCGCAGCTCGTGGACCTGATCCTGTTGGACGTGACGCTGCCGGACGGCGACGGGGTGGAGACGGTCGCCAAGGTGCGGGCCCACTCTCCCCGCGTGCCGATGGTGGTGCTGCTCGGCACCGACGACGAGGCCGTGGGGGCGCGCGCCCTCGAGCACGGCGCGCAGGACTACCTCGTCAAGCGCTCCCTGCAGGCCTATCCCAACCTCCTCAGCCGGTCGATCCGCTACGCCATCGAGCGCAAGCGCGCGGATGAGCTGAAAGACGAGTTCGTCAGCATGGTCTCCCACGAGCTGCGCACGCCCCTGACGACCATCCGCGAGTTCACCGGCATTCTCGCCGACAAGCTCTCCGGCCCGCTGACCGGCGACCAGCAGAGCCATCTGGGCATCATCCAGATGAACATCGACCGCCTGACCCGGATGATCGACAGCCTCCTCGACGTCGCGAAGATCGAGACCGGCACCCTGCTGCTCAACCGCGCCATTGTGGACAGCAAGGCCCTGGTGGAGCACGCGGTCGAGACGTTCCGCGTCCTGGCGGCCAACAAGCAGGTGGAGCTGGCGGTCGACCTGCCGGCGCGCCCGCCGGAGGTCTTCGCGGACGCCGACAAGCTCGCGCAGGTGTTCATCAACCTGATCGGCAACGCGCTCAAGTTCACCCGCGGCCCCGGGCGCATCACCGTGCGGATGGAGGAGGCGCCCAACGAGGTCATCTTCCATGTGGCCGACACCGGTTGCGGGATTTCGGCGGACGACTTCCCGCGGCTGTTCCAGAAGTTCCAGCAGGGACGCTCGCCGGCCGGCGAGAAACCCCACAAGGGGACCGGGCTGGGGTTGGCCATCAGCAAGCGGCTGGTGGAGCTGCACGGGGGCCGGATCTGGGCCGCGAGCGCCATCGGGCAGGGGAGCACGTTTTCCTTCTCGCTGCCGAGGTACAACGCCGACGAGCTGTTCCATGAGTACTTCAAGACCGGCATCCAGCAGGCGAAGGAGCGGCACGGGCGGTTCTCCGTCGTCGTCTTCTCGGTCGCCAACTCCCAGGACTTGAAGGCGCGGCACGGGGCGGAGCAGACCAGCCGGCTGTTGCGCGAGGTCGAGGGGCGCCTCCGGGGGATGGTGCGGCAGCGGGCCGGCGATCTCGTCGTCCGCTGGCGCTACGGGGAGGTCGTCATCGTGCTGGCGGAGGTCGACAAGGGCGGCGCCCAGGCCATGGCCCAGCGCCTGCAGCGGCTGCTGCAGGCCGAGACCTTCACGGTCGGTTCGCAGCCGGTCACGCTCGCGGTGACCGTCGCCATGGCCACCTATCCCGATGAGGGGCTGACCGAGCAGGAGCTCCTCGCGCTGGCGGCGCAGCGGCTGCAGCGCCCGGCCGGCCCGTCCAAGACGCGGGTCCTCGTCGTGGACGATGAGCCGAAGATCCGCGGCTACCTCAAGGAGGCGCTGGAGCTGCGGGACTTCGAGGTGCTGACTGCGGCCAGCGGGCCGGAGGCGCTCGAGCAGCTCAAGCGCCAGCGGGTGCACCTCGTGCTGCTGGATCTGATGATGCCGGTGATGGACGGCTACGAGGTCTACCATCTGCTCAAGGAAAACCCCAGGACGGCGGATGTCCCGGTGATCATCGTCACCGCCAAGGGAGAGCGGAAAGACCGGGAGCTGGGCTTGAACGGCGCGGCGTACCATTACGTCGAGAAACCGTTTGAATTGGACGATCTGCTGGCGAAGATGCATGCCGTGCTCACATGACGCCCAGGCTTACGGAACGGCGTGAACGTAAGCCTGTGGCGGAAGGTGTCCCCCCACCTGTGTGCCCCCCGCCCGCATCGGGCACGCCGAGGGTGGGGGCAGAGCGGCAGAGACGGGTTGCCGGTCCGCCTCCGGCGGACCGGAGCACAGCTGGGGGGATTCAATTCGGACCGCGACTTACGTTCGCTTCGCTCCGTAAGTCGCGTCCTCATGGAAGGAGGGCGCAGGATGCTTGAGGGCAAGAAGATCCTCGTCGTGGATGATGAGCAGCAGCTGGCGCTGGCCATCAAGATCCGGTTGCAGTCGAAGGGGTACCAGGTCGCGATTGCCAACGACGGCCAGCAGGCGCTCGAGGCGGTCGCGCGCGAACGCCCCGATCTCATGCTCCTCGATATCCTGATGCCGGTGATGGACGGCTACACCTGCCTCCGGGAGCTGAACAGTCGCTTCGGCCGCGGGCTGGTCCCGGTCATTGTGCTGACCGCGCGCGACCGGATGAAGGACCTCTTCGAGCTCGAAGGCATCGAGGATTACGTGATCAAGCCGTTTGACCACGAAGACCTCCTGGCCCGCATCGACCGGGCGCTGAAGCGCCGGGCGGAGGGGGGGCCGGTCTCCGACAAGACTGTCTAAACCTCACGGAACAGCCGGACCGCTAGCGCAACAGCCGGACCGCTTCTATTTTCCTGCAGTTGATCGACCTGCCGGCAGGCAGGTAGGAAAATAGAAGCGGTCCGAGCAGAGAAGAAACGCGCGGTTCTCGCAAGTTCGTGCGCGCTCCGGGCTTTTCCGCTACAATACCTTCCCATGCTTGCCGCCATCATCCCGCTCCAAGACACGGTGGTCTACGGCCCCATCCGCTCGCGCCGCCTGGGCGCTTCCTTGGGCATCAACGTGCTGCCGGTGACCCACAAGGTGTGCTCCTCGAACTGCGTCTACTGCCAGTACGGCTGGACGCTGCCGCCTGAGCCTGGCGCGCCGCCGCTCAAACGGGCGGGCGAGTTGCTGGAGGAGATTGAGGCGGCGTTTGCCGCTCACCGGCAAGCGCACACGCCGGTCGACTGCCTCACGTTGGCCGGCAACGGCGAGCCCACGCTCCATCCGGACCTCCTCGAGCTCGTGATCGGGATCGCGCGGCTCCGCGACTGCTACTTTCCCGCCGCGTCCGTCGGCATCCTGAGCGATGCCACGCAGGTGACCCGACCCGCGGTCCGGCGGGCGCTCATGCGGCTCGATGCGCGGTACATGAAGTTCGACGCGGCGGATGAGGCGACGTGGCGCCGGATCAACGACCCGCTGGGCCGGATCGACTTCCACGCCATGCTCGAGGGGCTGCGGACGCTGCCCGACATCATCCTGCAGAGCATGTTCATCCAGGGCAGCTACGACAACACCGACGAGGCGCACCTGGCGCGGTGGGTGGAGCGCGTCGGTTCCATTGCGCCGCGGTCGGTGCAGGTCTATACGGTCGACCGCGGCACCGCCGCCGCCGGCATCACCGAGGTGCCGTTGGCCGCCCTCCAGGCGATCGCCGACCGGCTGACCGCCGCCACCGGCATCCCTGCCGAGGTCTTCGATTAGGTGTCAGACACCTTTCAAAGCGGGAAAGGTGTCTGACACCTTTTTCTCATGAGATATCGACGGATCGGCACAACCGATGTGACGGTGTCGGAGGTCGGGTTCGGGGTATGGACCGTTTCGACCACGTGGTGGGGGGTGACCGATGAAGCCGCCGGCATCCGGCTGCTCCGACGGGCGTACGACCTCGGCATCACGTTCTTCGACACCGCGGACACCTACGGCAACGGCCTGGGCGAGACGATCCTCGCCAAGGCGCTGGGCGGCGAGCGCGCGAAGCTGGTCATTGGCACGAAGTTCGGGTACGACTTCTACCACCACACCGCTCGGCGCGGCCACGAGGAGCTGCCCCAGGACTGGCGGCCCGCGTACGTCCGGTTCGCGCTCGAGGAGAGCCTGAAGCGGTTGCAGACCACCCACGTCGACCTCTACCAACTGCACAATCCTCGACTGGATGCGATGCAGCGGGACGATCTCTTCGCCACGCTGGACGCGCTGAAGCGCGAAGGGAAGCTCCGCGCCTATGGCCCGGCCCTGGGCCCGGCCATCGCCGATCGGCAGATCGAGGAGGGGGCCTTCGCGATCGAGCGCCGCCGCACGGATGTCGTCTTCATCATCTACAACCTGCTGGAGCAGATGCTCGGCCAGGCGCTGTTCCCCTTGGGGCGGCAGCACGGCGCGAGCTTCCTCGTGCGCGTGCCCCACGCCTCCGGCCTGCTGGACGGCACGGTCACGCCCGAGACGGTGTTCGCCGAATCGGACCACCGCTTCCACCGCGTCTCGACCGACGAGCGCAAGCAGCAGTGGCAGGTGGACGGCCTGAAGAAGGTCCAGCAGATCGGCTTCCTGTGGGACGGGCGGGGCCGGACGCTGGGCCAGGCGGCGATCCAGTTCATCTTGGCCGAGCCGTCGGTGGCCTCGGTGTTGCCGAACATCTACAACGAAGCGCTCCTGCGCGAGTTCGCCGCGGCGGCGGATCATCCGCCCCTGTCGGCGGAGGACCTGGCGCGGGTGCAGGGGTTGTACGCGAGCGATTTTGGGCTCCAACCGGCCTAGCGGATGACGACGACAACACAAACGCTTGACGAAGTCGATAAGGCGTTGTTGACGGAGGTTCAGAAGCAGTTTCCGGTCGACCACCGCCCGTTCCAGGCCCTCGGGGAGAAGCTCGGCCTCTCCGAGCAGGCGTGCCTGGAGCGGGTCGCTCGCTTGAAGGCCAACAAGATCATCCGGCAGCTGTGCGCGATTTTCGACACCCGGGCGCTCGGCTACCAGAGCACGCTGGCGGCGATGAAGGCCGACCCGGAGCGCGTCGATGAGGCCGCCGGGGTCGTCAACCGGCATCCGGGCGTGTCGCACAACTACAAGCGCAACGACCCGTTCAACATCTGGTTCACCATCGCCGTGCCCCCCGGCGACTCGCTGGAGCAAGTCATCCAGATCCTCCACCAGTTGGCGAAGGCCGAGGAGACGATCATCCTGCCCACCCTGCGGCTGTACAAGATCGGGGTCAAGCTCGATCTCACCGGCCAGGAGGCGCCGCTCGAAACCCCGGAAGAGATCTACAACGAGCAGCGCCGGATGGCGCCCAAGCCGCCGCTGACCGCCCAGGACATCCGATTCATCCGGATCCTGCAGGAGGACCTGCCGCTGCTGGAGCTGCCGTTCGCCGTGTGGGCGGAACAGGCGGAGGCGACCGAGGAGGAGCTCTTCGCCTGGACCAAACGGATGGAGCACCTGGGCTACCTGCGGCGGTTCGCTGCGATTCTCCACCACCGCAACGCGGGCTTCCTCGCCAACGCCATGGTGGTCTGGCAGGTCCCGCAGGAGCAGGTGGATGCGGTCGGCGAGGAGATGGCCCGCTTCAGGGAAGTGAGCCACTGCTACCGGCGGCCGGTCTACCCGAATTGGCCCTATCCGCTCTTCACGATGATCC
>CAZKXY010000048.1:0-8612 GCA_964556925.1 uncultured Planctomycetales bacterium
ATCAATGCGCACGGCACCTCCACCGAGCTCAACGATAAGATCGAGACGCTGGCGATCAAGAAGGCCTTTGGCGCCGCCGCCAGGCGGACGCCGGTGTCCTCCACGAAGTCGATGACCGGCCACCTGATCGGCGCCGCGGGCGGCGTGGAGGGGATCATCTCGGCGCTGGCCATCCGCGACGACGTCCTGCCCCCGACCATCAACTACGAGCACCCCGACCCCGACTGCGACCTGGACTACGTGCCCAACCAGGCGCGCCAGGCCCGGGTGGAGACGGCGCTGTCCAACTCGCTCGGCTTCGGCGGCCACAACGCGACGGTGATCTTTCGAAGATTCAACGCTTGAAATTGGGACCAGGTCCATTTTTCTCTTGGGAGGGGGGTGGAAAAATGGACCTGGTCCCGTTTTTTTATGGTATGGTAAACAGTATGGCGAAGTCGCGGAAGCTGCTAGGGGCCATGCTCATCGAGCGGGGGCTGCTGACCGCCGAACACCTGGAGCGGGCGCTCAGCGAGCAACGGCGCACCGGGGAGCTGCTGGGCGCCATCCTGGTGCGCCTCGGCCTGGTGACTCGCGACCAGCTGCTGCCGGTGCTGGCCGAGCAGATGGGCGTGCCCTACGTGCCGCTGGAGCGGGTCACGATCGCCCCGGAGGTGCTGGCCAAGGTTCCGCCGAAAGTCGCGAGCCAGTACCGGTTGGTGCCGCTGCGGTTCACCGATGGGCTGCTCCAGGTGGCGATCGCCGATCCGTTCGACGTCCAGGCGCTGGACGAGCTGCGGCTGCTGCTCAGTTGCGAGATCACCCCGGCATTGGCCAGCAGCCGGGAGATCGCCGAGGCGATCCAGCGGCATTACGGGGTCGGCGCCTCGGCCGTGGAGCGCATGCTGGACACCGGCGTGCACGCGGCCCCGATGAAGGCGTCGGCCGAGGACCTCACCGCGCCGGTGGAGGAAGCGTCAGTCATCGCCTTCGTCAACCAGCTGATCCAGTCGGCGGTGCGCGACCGGGCGACCGACATCCACATCGAGCCGTTCGAGCAGCACGTGCGCATCCGCCAGCGCATCGACGGGGTCATGCACGAGGTGCCGATCCCCGCCGACCTGGTGAAGCTGCACCAGGCGATCGTCTCGCGGATCAAGGTCATGGCGCAGCTCGACATCGCCGAGAAGCGGCTGCCGCAGGACGGCCGGATCAAGGTGCGCCTGGACGGGCAGGACCTCGACCTGCGCGTGTCGGTGCTGCCGACCACCTTCGGGGAGTCAGTCGAGATCCGCATCCTCTCCTCCCAGATGCTGTTCAGCCTCGAGCAGCTCGGGCTCGAGGGAGACCGGCTGGGCCTGCTCGTGCAGCTCATCCAGAAGCCGCACGGAATCGTCTTCGTCACCGGCCCCACCGGCTCCGGCAAGACGACGACGTTGTACGCCTGCCTGTCGAAGCTGAACGCGCCGAACGTGAAGATCCTCACGATTGAAGACCCCATCGAGTATCAGCTGACGGGCATCACGCAATTGCAGGTGCACCCGAAGATCGGCTTCTCGTTCGCGCAGGGGCTGCGGTCGATGCTGCGGCACGATCCCGACATCATGATGGTCGGCGAGGTGCGCGATCCGGAGACCGCGGAGATCACGATCCGCAGCGCCCTGACCGGCCACCTCGTCTTCTCCACGCTGCACACGAACGACGCGGCCGGCGGCATCACCCGCCTGCTCGACATGGGCATCGAGCCGTACCTCGTCGCCTCCTCCGTGCTGTGCTTCATCGCGCAGCGGCTCGTGCGGGTCGTCTGCGCCTCCTGCGCCGAGCCGCGGCCGGCCGAGCCCGGCCTGCGGGAGGAGTTCGGGCTGGCGGAGTCCGTCCCGGAGCACCTGCGCTCCGGCCGGGGCTGCCCCGCGTGCAAGGAGACCGGCTTCAAGGGCCGCACCGCCATCTATGAATTCCTGCTGGTGGACGAGCCGATCCAGCAGCTCATCCTCACGCGCGCCTCGTCGCATGAGATCGCGCAAGCCGCCCAGCGGCTCGGGAAGATGCGGACCCTGCGGCAGGACGGCTGGCAGAAGATCCTGCGCGGCCTCACCACCCCCCAGGAAGTCCTCCGCGTCAGCTAACCCTGCCAAAGTGCCTGGCACTGCTCTGTCGAACAGCTGCGGTTCCAGAGCAAAAAGTGTCAGACACGTTTCCCGCTGCGAGACGACAGGTCGAAAGGTGTCTGACACCTTTTGCGGTCGTCCCAGCAGCTTTTCGACAGAGCAGCCTGGCACTTTTTGAGGGGGGATGCTATACTCAGCGAGATGCCGCGGTTTGCCTATCGGGCCAAGGATCAGACCCTGCACGTCGTCGAGGGGACGATCGAGGCGGAGAGCGAGACGGCGGCCATCAGCCGGCTGGGCCATCAGGGGGTGTTCCCCGTCTGGCTCATCGAAGTCAGCGCGCCGGCAGCCGCGCCCCGCCTCGGCCGCCGCGTCCGCGTCGGACAGCGGACCCTGGCCACGACGACCCATCAGCTCGCCGACCTGTTGGGCGGCGGGCTCCCCCTGCTCAGCGCCCTGACGCTGCTCGCCAGACAGACGGAACACCACGCCTTGCGACAGATCATCGACCACCTCGCGGCCTCGGTGCGTGACGGTCAGGCGTTGAGCGAGGCCCTCGCGGGC
Source organism: uncultured Planctomycetales bacterium (assembly GCA_964556925.1). Taxonomy (GTDB): domain Bacteria; phylum Omnitrophota; class Gorgyraeia; order Aquiviventales; family Aquiviventaceae; genus CAZKXY01. The sequence goes on from CAZKXY010000048.1 coordinate 2,652, forward strand.
CACCCGCGCGTCTTCCCGCCGCTGTACCGCAGCATGGTGAAGGCCGGCGAGACCGGCGGCGCCTTGGAGCAGGCGCTGCGCCGCCTGGCCGAGCTCGGCGAGCATGAGGCGGAGCTCAAAAGCCGCGTCGTCAGCGCGGCGGCCTACCCGCTGTTCGTGCTGGGCGTCGCGGTGGCCATGACGGCGTTTCTCCTGGCCTACGTGATCCCGAAGCTCTCGCTGGTCTTCCTCGAGACCAACCAGCTGCTGCCGCTTCCCACCCGCGTGCTGCTGGGCATCAGCCGGTTCGTGGTGGAGGGGTGGTGGCTGGCGGGGCTTGGCCTGCTCGCGGCGCTCTGGGGGCTGCGCCGCTGGTACGCCAGCGCCTCCGGACGGCTGCTCGTCGATCGGCTGCTGATCACGCTGCCGGTGGCCGGGTCGCTCGTGCGGAAGCTGGAGGTCGCGCGCCTCACGCGGACCCTGGGGACGCTCGTGGGGCAGGGGGTGCCGATCCTCCAGGCGCTCGACGTGGTCGCCGCGAACGCCGCCAACGCGACCTTGCGGCTGGCGATCCGCGCCGTCCGTGATGCGGTGCAGGAGGGCGCCACGCTGGCCTCATCGCTGTCCGAGACGAGCCAGTTTCCGGCCTTCGTGAGCAACATGGTCGCGGTCGGCGAGGAGTCCGGGACGGTGGACGCGGCGCTGTTGAAAGTGGCGTCCACGTATGAGCGCGATGCGGATCGCATCCTGCGGACGCTGACGACCATCGTGGAGCCGGTCTTGCTGGTGGGGGTCGGGGGGGTCGTGATGTTCATCGTGCTGGCGATGCTGCTGCCCGTGTTCCAGATCGGGCTCGGAGTGCAGTGATGGGGGAAAAAGTGCCAGGCACTTTTTTACGCGACTGTCCCGGGACCGCTTCTATTTTTGCCCGCGAGACCAGAAGCAAAAATAGAAACGGTCCCTCAATTGTAGGGTTCACGCTGGTGGAGTTGATGTTGGTGGTGGCCATCATCGGGATGCTGGCGGCGATGGTCGTGCCGCGGCTGGCCGGCCGCTCCGAGCAGGCCAAGACCGCCCGCGCGAAATCGGACCTGGCGACCATCGGGCTCGCCCTCGATCTCTACGAGCTCGATCTGGGCCGATACCCCGATGCGCTCGATGGGCTGGCCGCCGCCGAGGCGCCGTCAAGCCTCGGCGGCGGCGTGAAGTGGAACGGCCCCTACCTCAAGAAGGGGCTGCCCAAAGATCCGTGGGGCCGCCCGTATGTCTATCAGAAGACCTCGCAGCACCACCAGGATTACGACCTGTCCTCCCTCGGCCCGGATGGGCAGCCGGGCAACGATGACGTCACGAACTGGGAGTAGGGCTGGCGGATTCACGCTGATCGAATTGGTGCTTGTGACCGTGGTGCTCGCCCTCCTGTTGACCGCAACCATCCCGCGCTTCCACCTGACGGCCCAGCGCCTCCGGGTCGAAGCGAGCGCCTTTGAGCTGGCGCAATTGCTGCGGGCGGCGCGCGAGCAGGCGGTGGTCGAAGGGCGGTCCATGACGTGGGCGTGGGATGCCGCCGCGCGCCGGGCCCGCGTGGAGGCCTCCGGCGCGACCGAGGACGCCGCGCCCCAGACGGTGTTGGAGACCGCACCGCTTCCCGAATCGGTGACGGTTACGCTCACGCGCCAGGGCGATCCGGTGGACTGCGCGTGCGTGCGGTTTTTCCCCGGCGGCACCAGCGAGTCCACCACGCTGACCTTGGATGCGCCTGCCGCCCTGTATACGGCAACCGTGGATGAAGCGACCGGCCACGTGGTGCTCACGGCGGGGCCTGCTGCTCGTTGAAGCGGTGCTCTCCGCGGGGGTCATCGCGGTGGGGCTCGTGTTCATCAGCCGAGGGCTCGGCAGCCACCTGACAGCCCTCCGTACCGTCGAAGCCTATGAGACACTGGTGTCGCTGGCGCGCGGCACCCTGGTGGAGTGGGAACAACAGCGCGTAGCCGGCCGGCCGCTTCCGCCGGAGCGGGCCGGGACGTGCGCCGAGCCATTTGAGGCGTTTCACTGGCGAGTCGGCGCCAGGTTGCGGGAAGATCTGACGGACGCGCAGGGCATCCCGATCGCCGCCGAAGTGACGTTGAGCATCGATCGCGCCGACCCGCCCTCCGGCCAAGCGAGCTTGACCACGATCTGGCGGATTGACTGGGTACCCTCCACGTGGTATTGACCATCGGGAACATTGGAAAAATTGGGACCGGGTCCCATTTTTCATTCGAGGCCGATAGAAAAATGCGACCCGGTCCCAATTTTCTTGGAGGGTTTACGTTGGTGGAGTTGGTGGTGGCCTCGACGATGATGGCGGTCCTGTTCATGGGGCTGGGCGCGCACCTCAGGGGCGGCGTCGCGGTGTGGCAGCGCGCCACCGACACGACCGAGCGGCTGCAGCGCCGGCGCGTCGCGCTGGACCGGCTGGAGCGCGACCTGGCGAACAGCCTCCTCTACGATCCCCGGCCGGACGCCTACGGGGAAGGGGTCGGGCTGTTGCCGGCGCCGACGTTTGGCGGCGAGGCGATGGCGTGGGTGACGGTGGGGCCAGCCAGCCCTGGCGCGCGGCCGGCGGCGCGATTCGTCACCTATCGGTGCGACGCGCGCGACGGCGTCCAAGGGCTCTGGCGCACCAGCCAGCCCATCGGCGCCGCGAGGGCGCATCTGCCTCCGGCGCCGGAGCTCCTCCTGCCGGAGTGCGAGGCCTTGACCGCGCGCTACGCGGCGCTCCCCGAGCCACCGGAGCTCCCGCTGCAATGGCGATCCCCGTGGGGAAGCGGGGTGACGGCGCTGCCGCGCCTGGTCGAGATCTCGTTGACGACCACGTCCGGGGAAGAGGCCCGTCGGATCATGGCCATTCCCATCGGCACCCTGACGCCTCCCCCATCCGAATGAAACGTCGCCGGAACTTTTCCACAGGTTCGGCCAAATTCGAACCGGCGAAGTGCCTGGCACTTCACAACGGTTCCTTGCTGATCCTCACCCTGTGGCTCGTCACGATCCTCTCGGTGTTGGCCGTGGCGATCGGGCGGTACCTGTCGCTTGAAGTCCGCCTGGCGAAGTACCGGAAGGCGAAGGAGCAAGCTGCCGCGTTGGCCCGCAGCGGCGTCTACCTGGCGATGCAGCGCGTCGTCCGGGATGCGGCCGCGCCGGAAGCCGGCGGACGCGCGTACGATTGGATGGGGGATGAGTGGGCGGCTCCCGAGGCCATCGCGACGCAGGACGAGGGGTCGGGCGCCGGCGGACAGCTCACCGTGGCGATCGCCGACGAGGCCGGGAAGCTGCCGCTGAACACGGCGGACCAAGAACAGCTGGCTCGGTTGACCGGCGACGAGCTCCTGGCGCAGCGCCTCGTGGATGCCCGCGATCCACCGGACGCGCCAGAAGACGCCCCAGAGCGCACGCCGCCGTATTTCGCCAAGAACGCGCCCTTCGTCGCGCCGGAGGAAGTCAGCGACGTTCCCGACATGACCCCGCCGCTCTATGACGTGCTCACCACCCAGACCAGCCCCTATGCGCCGGCGGCCGAGCCGATGAACCTCAACACGGTCAGCTCGGAGGTGCTTAGGGCGGTGGGCCTCAGCGAGCGCGCCGTCCAGCTGGTGCTGCAGTACCGGGAGGGGCCGGACGGGCCGGACGCGCACGAGCAGGACGGGGTGTTTCAGGAAGGCGGGGTCGCGATCCTCCAAACGCTGAAAGACCAGCAAGGGGTGGATCTGACCGGCACCGCCGATGGCAACCGGCTCATCTCCAGCCTGTTCGATGTCAGCTCCCAGACATTTACCGTCGTGTCGGAGGCGACCCTGGCGCGGCCGTCGGTGCGCGTCCGGGTGACCGCGGTCATCCGCCGCGCCGGCTGTCCCGACAACCAACCGGTCTGCCTGGTCGCCTGGCGCGAAAGCTGATGCGATGAAGACACGGCTGGTGGTGGAGTGGACGCGGCAGACGCTGCGCGTGGCGGTGGCTCGCGCGCGCGGCGCGCGCTGGCACCTGGCCGCGCTCCACAGCCGGCCGGTCGGCCAGCAGGACGAGCTCGCCGCGGCGCTGCGCGAGCTCGTCAAGGCCGTGAAGATCCGCCCGACTGAGGTGATCGGCGTCATCCCGCGCGAGCAGGTGATCACGCGCGTCATCACCTTCCCGTCGGAGGAGGCCGCCGAGCTCCATCAGATGGTCGAGCTCTACACGCGGGCGCAGCTGCCCTATCCCCGAGAGCAGGCGCTCGTCGAGTATGCCGTGCTCGAGCAGCGCGCGGGCTTCAGCACCGTGGCGCTCGTGGCGTGCCAGCGGGACACGGCGGATCGGCACCTGACGCTCTTGCGCGCGGCGGGGCTGTCGCCCACCACGCTGACCGTCAGCTCCTGGGGCGTGGCGGGTTGGTTCGACCAGCTGACGCCGGCCGAGCCGATTCCCTCGCCGACGCTCATCATCAACGTCGACGACGCGCGCTCCGACCTCGTCCTGCTCGCCGACGGCCGCCTGCTGTTCAGCCGCAGCGTGGGGCAGGGCGCGCAGGATTGGCGCCCCTTCGGGGAGGACGTGGTGGAGCTGTTGGCGCTTGAGGTCGAGCGCAGCCGGGCGACCATCCGCAAGGAGCTGGCCGGCGTGGAGTTCGCCTCCGTGCTGCTGACCGGATGCGGCGACCTGGCGCGCTGGCGCGAGCCGTTGGCCCAGCGGCTTGGCATGCCGGTCACCGTGAGTGAGAGCGTCCGGCCGCTCGGTCCTGCGGCCGCCGCGGCCGCCACGGTGCTCTCGCCGGTCGTCGCGGGCGGGTTGGCGACTGGACGGGCGCCGATGCTGGATCTGAGCCCCGCCGAGGTGCGAAGCGACGTGCGCCATCGGGAGCAGGTACGGCAACTGGCCACGGTGGGGGTGTTGCTGGCCGCCGTGCTGCTCGCCGGATCCGGCTGGTTGAGCCTGCGGCTGGCGCGCCACCAACGGCTGGCGGCGCGGTTGACCCAGGCGCTGGCGCAGGCCGAGCCGGCCGCCGCGGTGGTGCGGGAACGGCTGCGCACGGCTGCGCTGGTGGAATCGCTGATGGAGGACCGCTGGCGGCTGTTGGCTGCGCTCTCCGGGATCTTCCAGCAGACGCCGCCGTCGGTGGCGTTGGACGCCGTGACCGTGGAGCGCTCCCGCGCGTCCATCGTCCTGCGCGGGGATGCCGACTCGACCCAAGCGGTGCTCGAGTACATCAAACAGCTGGAAGGGCTTGAGGGCGTGCGTGGCGTGGAGCTGAAGTATTCCACGCGCCGCACGACGCCATCCGGAGAGCGGACCGCGTTCGAGCTGCTGCTCCATCAGGCGCCGGAGGCGGGGAAGATCTCATGACGCCGGCGATCAGCCTCCGTCCCCGCGAGCGCCGCTTGGTGATCGTTGCGGCGGCGGTCACCGGCTGTTGGGCGGTCGTGTCGATCGTCGTGCAGCCGCTCTGGGACCAGGGGCAGGATCTCCAGCGCCGGGTAGAGGTGCAGAGCCAAAAGCTGCAGGCGCTGAACGGCCTGATGGCGCAGGCGCCGTCGGTCGAGCGTCGCTACCACGCGGTGACAGCGGCGTTCCAGGTGATGGACGCTGAGCCTGCAGGGGTCGCGCAACGGACGTTGTTGGATGAGCTCGAGCAGATCTCCCGGCAGACGAACGTCATCCTGAACCTCAAGCCCCGGCCGATGAAGCCGGACGATCGGATCAGCCGGTTCGAAGTCGAGCTGGATGCTGAAGGGGCTCAGGCGACCCTGCTGGCGTTTCTCGATGCGCTGCTGGCGATGAATCGGCTGCTCGAAGTCGAGCGGTTGCATCTGGCCACCATCCCCGCCAAGACCGACCGCCTTCGCGCCACCGTCGTCCTCCACCACCTCACCTTCCAATAGGTGTCAGACACCTTTCAAAGCGGGAAAGGTGTCTGACACCTTTTCGGGCTTGACAGGGGAGGGGTGTGTGCTATAGTGTGTCCACTCT
>CAZKXY010000049.1:0-8563 GCA_964556925.1 uncultured Planctomycetales bacterium
TCCGCCAGCCGTTCCCGGGCTGGCACGTTTTTCTCCTCATGGATGAATTCCGAATGGGTAAAGTCACACTCTAGCCACTAACCATGCACCTAACGTTGAAGCAATCGCATCAAGACCTTGACCTGCTGCGACCGCGAGAGCTGGCGATGGTTGTACCGCCAGACGGACTCGGCCAGGTAGAGCGGCAGCCGCTCGCGCCGGATGCCGCCCTTGGCCGCCAGGCGGCGCTTCAGGTAGCCCCAGAAGCCCTCCAGGCCGTTGATGTGGCGCCCCCGCGGGCCGGGTTGCACGTAGCCCTGACTGTGGTCGACCAGCCGGTGGACGTAGCCCTTGGTGGCGATCCCGGTGTAGCCGCTCCAGGTATCCGAGCAGATGGTCGAGCCGCGCCGGACTCGTCGACGGATGAGCTCCTGCAGGGTCGTCTGGCTGACGTTGGGCACGATCTGCGCCCAGACTTGCCCCCCGCGGCAGAGGATCCCAAAGACCGGCGTCTTCACGGTCCCCCGGCCGCGCGGGAAGCCCCGCTGCCGGTAGCGCTGGTTGCGCCGCTGGCCGCCGAGGTAGGTCTCGTCCACCTCCACGGTCCCGCGGAACACGGGCGGGACTTCGCAGGCCAGCGCCTGGCGCAGCCGGAGCAAGGCGCGCAGGACGCGCCGCCGCTCGAGCCGAGTCTCGGAGGCGATCGCCTGGGCGCTCAGGCCTCGGCAGAACCATCCCAGGACCTGCGCCCACTCGCGGGAGGTCAAGCGCAAGGGCAGGCGTCTCGGCCGCCAGTCGGTGCGACAGCAGGCGCAGCGCCGACGTCCCCGTCGGAGAATCCAATACCTCGCGCTCTGGCATTTGGGGCATTTCGACCGTCTGGCCATGCCACCATGATACGCATTCAGGTGGCTGGAGTGTAACTATACCCAATCCGAATAGATGGTGGTGTCGCACAGCCCCTCGGCGCCTTCGACCGCCACCAGCGTGATTCCCAGCGTGTCCTGCAGGTAGCCGATCAGCTCGCTGAGGCGCGTCTGGGCGTCGGGGTGCGCGTGGAGGTCTTGGAGGTGGATGACGAGCGCGTCCGGCGCCTGGCCGGGCGGTTGCCAGGTCTCCGTGACCCAGCCGAGCGGCTCAGGGACGTGGAGCGTATCAAGATCGAGGTCTGCGAGATTGAGCGATGGGGCGCGTGAGCCGCTGCGGGGCGTTGAGGTTGTGGGAGCCGCCCACCCGCTGGGCGTCGGCACGGTGGTCAGCGCGAGGGCCAGCGCCAGCGCGCCACAGAGCCCGCGCTGCCACCCGTGAGGTTGCTGAAACCAGCAATGGGACGTGTTGGGCTTCGACATAAAAAGTCGCCGGGCGCTACCAAGTGGCATCCTTCGGCAGCCCGGCGATCGGAGAAACGCCAACCCGTGGCTTTGCGTGCCCCAGGGCGTTGCGTCGCAACGCGAAGCCGCTGGGGCGTGCCCTTTCGGGATGTTACTTCAAGAATACCTGATGGTTAGAAGAATCGGCAAGAGAACAGGTGAAGTTAGTCGAGCGTGGGCTCGGCAGCGCGGGGGAGCTGCTGGGTGTCCTCCAGCGTGAGCTGGGCGAACTTCTCCGGCGGCTCGCCGAACGCGCGCAGGCCCGGGCTGAGCAGCTCCTTCATGTCCAGCCACATGCCGTCCCGCGAGGTGGCGGCGATGTCATGGCGCTGGGTGTCCATGCGGATGGCGTCCTCCGGGCAGGCCTCCACGCAGAAGCCGCAGTAGACGCACTTGCCGAGGTCGATATCGAAGCTCTTCGGCACCTTCTCGACGTGGGGATCCGGGTGCTCGCCGGCGACGATGTAGATGCAGCGGGCCGGGCAGACCGTCTCGCACATCATGCAGGCCACGCAGCGCGGGGTGCCGTCGTCCCGCCGCGTCAGCCGGTGCCGCGTGCGCAGGCGGGGCGCTGTCTTGCGCAGCTGGTCCGGGTACTGGATCGTCACCGAAGCGGGCAGGTGCCGGAACAGCCCCACCCGGTGCGCGAGGTGCAGCCCGAGGTTGCGCCAGAAGTGGGCCGAGGTCAGCACGAGCCCCTTGGCGATGACGGGCAGGTACGTCCGCTCCCACCAGGTGAGCGTGCGGCGCCGGTGCGCGTCCCTGATCCGGTGCAGCAGCTGGTCGCTGAGCGAAGTCATCTCAACACCCGCTGCGGCTTCGTGCTGGCTGCGGGGGGCGACGCGTTCGGTGAGCGGCACGTCGGCAGCCCGAGCGGGCACGGTGTCCCCCCATCTGTCGTCGGCCCGAAGGGCCGATACGCCGCCTGATGGCGGAGCGACAGGTGGGGGGACGAGCGAGGACTGCCGTCGAGCGACCGGCCGCACGCTGGGCGGCCGGAGCGATGCCGCGAACCGAATGCGAGCGGGGCCCCGCAGCTGGCGTGCGTGAGCAAGGATGTGCGCGTCATGGGGCCAGGACGGCAACGAGGCTGGTGGCCACGATGTTCAGCAGCGACAGGGGAAAGAGGACTTTCCAGCCCAGATGCATGAGCTGGTCGTAGCGAAACCGGGGCAGCGTCCATCGGATGAGCATGAAGAACCAGATGAAGGCGACGACCTTCACGGTGAACGACAACAGCCCCCACGCGACGTACGCCAGGTGGGACACCGGGATGAACCCGCCCCAGGGAACGCGGAAGCCGTCAGGCGCCAGGTACGGCACCTGCCAGCCGCCGAAGAACAGCGTCGTCATCAGCGCGGCCACCAGCACCACCTCCACGAAATCCGTCAGGAAGAACAGCCCGAACTTCATGCCGCTGTATTCGGTGAAATACCCGATGATCTCCGGCTCGGCCTCCGGCAGGTCGAACGGCACCCGCTTCGTCTCCGCCAGCGCGGCGGTCATGAAGATCAGGCAGCCCACTGGTTGGAGCAGGATGCCCCACTTCGGCAGCCAGCCCCAGGCGAGCTCACCCTGGCGCTGGACGACGACCGCCAGGTCGAGGCTGCCGTAGCAGATCACCGCCCCGATCAGCGAGACGCCGAGCGCGATCTCGTAGGCCAGCATCTGGGACGCGGCGCGCAGCCCGCCCAGTGTCGCGAGGTTGCTGCCGGAGACCATCCCGGCCAGGATCACCCCGTAGACGCCGAGGGAGGCGAGCGCCAGCACCACGACCAGGCCCGCGTTGATGTCGGCCACCTGCAGCGGGATCAGCCGCCCCCACAACTCGACCGGCGGGCCGATGGGGATCGCGGCGAACGCGATCAGCGCGAAGAAGACCGATACCAGCGGCGCCAGCAGGTGCAGGAACCGGTCCGCCCGCTCCGGCACGATGTCCTCTTTCGTCAGCAGCTTGACCACATCCGCCAAGGCGTTCAGGATCCCCAGGGCGCCGAGCTTCCTCAGCGGCCAGTTGACGAGCGGCCCGCCCAGCCACCAGGGCAGCGTGAAATAGGCGCGGTTGGCGCCGATCCGGTCCTGGATCAACGCGCTCTGCTTGCGCTCAAGCCACGTCTGCATCCCGGCGAGGTTCAGCACGCCGAAGAGCACGACGCCGCTCACACCCAATTTAATCGCCAGCTCCACCCACATCTCAAAAGGTGTCAGACACCTTTCAAAGCGGGAAAGGTGTCTGACACCTGTAGCAGGGCGCCGTGGTCGCCGATCGTCTCATAGGAGAGGCCGGCGAACGCGCGCTCGCGCGACGCCAGCTCCGCGAAGATCGTCGGCGCATCAACCCACGACACCCCAAGCTCCAGCCGCCCGGCCAGCTCGCTCAGGACGTCCCACTCCGGCCGCGCCTCGCCCCAGGGCGCCAGCGCCGCGTGGATGCGCTGGATCCGGCCCTGGAAGTTCGTGAACGTCCCATCCTTTTCCGCATAGGCCGCGCTGGGCAGCACGACATGCGCGCGGTCTGCGGTGGGGGTGGTGTTGGTCCCCTGGTAGATGAGCAGCTCGAGGGTGGCGGCTGCCGCTTTGACCTGCTGCTCGTCAACCAACTCCGCGAGATCCTGGCTGAACACCCACAACACCGATAGCTCGCGCCGCCTCACCTGCTCCAGCACGGGCGCGGCGCCTTCGGGGATGCCAAGCGCCAACGCGCCCCCCGCATTGGGCGACCTGTCCGCTTGCAACAGGAGCTGGTCGCCCGCGCCCGGTTTGGGACGCTGGAACACGACCTGGCGGACGCCTAAGGCGCCAAAGACCCCCTTGGCGACATAGAGATCCTCATTCGTCAGCCGGCTGGAGAGGATGACGCCCACCCGATCCAGCTGCTTCGCGTCGCGCAACCGCGTCAGGCTCGCGGCGATGGCGGTCAGCGCCTCCTGCCATGTCCCTTGGCGGCGCGCGCCGTTGTCCGGCACCTCAACCTGCGCTAGGCGGTTCTGGTCGATCGGCTTGTAGCCATAGCGGCCCTCGTCGCACATCCACCATTGATTGACGTCGGGGTTGTAGCGCGGCTTCAGGCGCATGACCCGCTCGCCGTGGGCGATGTGCGGCCGCCAGTCCCGCTCGCGGTTGTCGTGGATCTGGATGTTGCAGCCGCGCGAGCAGCCGGGACACACCGAATTGGTCACGCCCAGATACCACACCCGGCACTTGAACCGGAAATCGCGGTCGGTCAGCGCGCCAACCGGGCAGATATCGACGACGTTGCCGGAGTAGTTGTTGTCCAGCACCCGGTCGGGATGCAGGCCGACCTCGCCGCGGTCCCCGCGGTTGAAGATGCCCAGCTCGCCGGTCTTCGTGATTTCATCGGTGAACCGCACGCAGCGCGAGCAGAGGATGCACCGCTCGGCGTCCAGCATCACGGTCGGGCCGATCGGCACTGTCTTCGGCTTCTTGACCTTTGTCTCGTTGAACTTGGGGTCGTAGAGGCCGTGCTGCATGTAGTAGTCCTGCAGCCAGCACTCCCCGGCTTGGTCGCACACCGGGCAGTCGAGCGGATGGTTGATGAGCAAAAACTCCAGCACGTCCCGCCGCCCGGCCAGCGCGCTGTCGCTGGTCGTCTGCACCTTCATGCCCTCCGCCACGCGGGTATAGCAGGCGATCTGCAGCTTGGGCGCGCCTTCGATCTCGACGAGGCAGATGCGGCAGTTGCCCGCGATCGACAGCCCCGGATGGTAGCAGTAGAACGGCACCGGGCTGCCGGCCTTCTCGCAGGCCTGCAGGACCGTCGTCCCCTCCGGCACCGTCACCGGTTTCCCATCGACGGTGAGGGTGATGGCGTTAGACATGCGCGACCGCCGGTTGGGGCGCCAGGTGGCACCGCTTCTGGCGGATGTGGGACTCGAACTCGCCGCGGAACTTCGTGACGTAGCTCTGCACCGGCCAGGCCGCGGCATCGGCGAAGACGCAGATCGTCCGGCCCTCCATGTTGCCGGCGACGGTCAGCAGCACGTCCAGATCCTGCGGCCTGCCCTGCCCCTGCAGGATCCGGTCGATGATCTTGAAGAGCCACCCGGTCCCTTCGCGGCACGGCGAGCACTGGCCGCACGACTCGTGCGCAAAGAACTTCGCCGCATACCACAGTGCGCGGACCATGCAGGTCGACTCGTCCATCACGATGACCCCGGCCGATCCGGCCATCGTCCCGGCGGCGAGCAACGAATCGAAGTCCATGCGGACGTCGATCTCCTCGGCCGTGAGGATCTTCGCCGAGATCCCCCCGGGGATGACCGCCTTCAGCCGCCGTCCATCAGGGACCCCGCCGGCCGCCTCGAGAAGCTGGCGCAACGTGATCCCGTGCGAGGCCTCATAGAGCCCGGGCCGCTGCACATGACCGCTGACGGAAAACAGCCGCGTGCCGCCGGATTTGCCGAAGCCCAACTTCGCGAACCACTCGCCGCCTTTTTCGAGAATCGCCGGCACGCACGCCAGTGTCTCGACGTTGTTGATCACGGTCGGCGAGGCGAAGAGCCCTGAGATGGCGGGGTACGGCGGCCGAAGACGCGGGAAGCCCTTCTTGCCCTCCAGCGATTCCAGCAGCGCGCTCTCCTCCCCGCAGATGTAGGCGCCGGCGCCTCGGTGTACGACGACCTCGAGGTCGTGGCCGCTGCCGAAGATCTGCTTGCCGAGCGCGCCGTGCTGCGAGGCCTCCTCAATCGCCTGCTGGAGGATGGCGGCAGGTCTGACGTACTCGCCGCGGATATAGACGTAGGCCTTGCGGCAACCCGTCGCGTAGGAGGCGATCAGCATCCCCTCCAGGAGCCGGTGCGGGTCCTTCGTGATGAGGTACCGGTCTTTGATCGTGCCGGGCTCGCCCTCGTCGGCGTTGACGACCAAAAACTTGGGCTTGGCCGAGGCCTTGGGGATGAAGCTCCACTTCTTGCCCGTCGGGAACCCCGCGCCGCCCAGCCCGCGCAGGTTGGACGCGGTCACCTCGGCGATCACGTGCTCCGGGGTCATCTCGGTGAGGGCCTTGCGCGCGCTCTGGTAGCCTCCGTCCCGGAGATAGGTCTCGAGGCGCTCGGAGTCCTTGACGGTGAACCGCTTGGACAGGACCGGTTCCGCCAGCCCCGGCGCGCCCTGGAACGCTAGCGGAGCCTCCGCGAGCTGGTCCGGACGGCTCAGGAGCGTCTCAATCGTCTCGCGCGTGATGGGGCCGACGTACCGGTCGTTGACCTGCATCACCGGCGCCGCCTCGCAGGCGCAGAGGCATTCCACCGTTGAGAGGGTGAACCGCCCATCCGCGGTGGTCTCGCCGGGCTTGATGCCGAGCCGCTCTGAGAGGGCGGCCAGGCAGTCCTCGGCCCCGCGCAGCGCGCAGGCGATGTTGCGGCAGACCTGGAGATGCGTGCGGCCGACCGGCTGCTGGTGGAAGAGCGAATAGAAGGTCACGACCTCATGCACGTGCGCTGGCGAGACCGCGAGCAGCTCCCCGACCCACGCCTCGGCTTCCGGCGTGATGTGGCCGAGGGACCCCTGGACGAGCCGCAGCACCGGCAGCATCGCCGCCGGCTTCCGCTCATACCGCGCGATAATCTCCTCCGCCTCTTGCGTCAGAGGGTCGAACGGCGTCATGGCGTTGGCTCTGGGCTCGGGGCTGTGGGCTCTGGGCAACAACCCTGAGCCCTGAGCCCTGAGCCCTCAGCGATTGCTCTCATCGGTCGAGCTCGCCGCCGATCATGTTGACCGAGCCGAACGTCGGCACGATATCCGACACCAGATCGCCGCTGATGAGCTCCGGCAGCGCCGCCATGATCGTGAAGCACGGCGGCCGCACCCGCACCCGGTAGGGCCGGTCGGAGCCGTCGCTGACGACGTAGAACCCCAGCTCGCCGTTGGCCCCCTCCACCGCGCTGTAGAACTCCCCCGGCGGCGGGCAGATCCCGTGGCCCAGCATAATCAGCTTGAAGTGGTTCATCAGCCCCTCGATGTTGCCGTACGTGTCCTCTTTCGCCGGCAGCACCGCGCGGCGCTCCGGCGCGTTGACCGCCCCGTGATACCCGCGGGTGGATCCCTCGAGCGTGGGATCCAGCTCCACGCGCACCTGCTTGAAGCCGGCCACGCGGCCCAGCTTGGCCTCATCGACCATCACGTCGGCCGGCAGCACCCGGCCTTCGAAGTCCACACTGATCGGCCCGGCGGGGATCTGCGCAAGCGCCTGGTCCACCATCCGCATGCTCTGTTCCATCTCCTCCATGCGGACCAGGTACCGGTCGAAGTTGTCGCCGTGCTGGCCCGTGGGCACGTCGAACGCCAGCCGGTCATACACGAAGTAGGGCTGCGCGGTGCGGGTATCCAGGGCGACGCCGCTGCCGCGCAGGAAGGGACCGGTGATGCCGTAGCTGATCGCCCGCTCCTTCGAGATGACCCCGGTGCCCTGCATGCGGTCCGTGAAGATGCGGTTGCGCGTCAGCAGCGTGTCGCACTCCAACAGCACCCGGCGGACGTCCTCGAACGCCTTCCGGCAGCGCCCGGCAAAGCCCTCCGGCAGATCCGCCTTGACCCCGCCGACGCGCCCGTAGGAAATCGTCAGGCGCGCGCCGGTGACCGCCTCGATGAGCTCCCACAGCCACTCGCGGGCTTTGATCAGGTAGAGGAAGACGGTGAACGCCCCCAGCTCCATGGCCGAGGCGCCGATGCACGTCAGGTGGTCGGTGATGCGGGAGATTTCGCTCATGATGACGCGGATGTACTGGCAGCGCTCAGTGGCCTCGATGCCGAGCAGCCGCTCCACGGCCAGGCAGTAGCCGAAGTTGTTGATGAGCGGGGAGACGTAGTTGAGCCGGTCGGTGTACGGGATGACGTTCCCGTACGGGCCGCGCTCGCTCTCTTTTTCAAACGCCCGGTGGAGGTAGCCAATCTCGACGTCGGCGCCCACGACCCGCTCGCCGTCCAGCTCCACGATGAGCTGGACGATCCCGTGCATCGCGGGGTGCGACGGCCCCATATTCAAGAACATATGTCGTGTCTCAGACGATGTCATCCTGCGAGAATCGCGCGTTTCTTCTCTGTCTCGGACCATTTCTATTTTCCTACCTGCCTGCCGGCCGGCAGGTCGATCGACTGCAGGAAAATAGAAGTGGTCCGGCTGTTCCGCTAGTTGACCGGTCCGATGAGCGGTTGCCGTTTCCGCACGGGGTAATCTTTCCGCAGCGGATGCCCTT
>CAZKXY010000050.1:0-8514 GCA_964556925.1 uncultured Planctomycetales bacterium
ACGACCTCAAGCGCATCCTCGCCTACTCGACGCTGAGCCAGCTCGGCTACATGGTCATGGCGCTGGGCCTGGGCGGCCTCGTGGCCGGCATGTACCACCTGACCACGCACGCGTTGTTCAAGGCCCTGCTGTTCCTCGCCGCCGGCAGCGTCATCCACGGCACGCACGAGCAGGAGATCTGGAAGCTCGGCGGGCTGACGCGCTCGATGCGGTGGACCTCGGCGGCGTTTTTCGTCGGAGGGTTGGCGCTGTGCGGCTTCCCCGGCCTGAGCGGCTTCTTCAGCAAGGATGAGATCCTCGTGCTGGCCCATGCGCGCAACCCCGCCCTCTATTGGCTGGGGACGCTCACCGCCGGCCTGACCGCGTTCTACATCGCCCGGGCGTGGTTCGCGGCGTTCACCGGGCCCTCGCGCACGCGCGCCCATGAGTCGCCGCCGGTCATGCTCGCGCCGCTTGGCCTGTTGGCGCTGCTGTCCATCGCCGGGGGCTACGTCTTTATCCCGCAGTACTTGGGCCAACCTCACGGCGCGCTGCACTGGCCGGTGGCCGCCGTCTCGATGGGCGTCGTGGCCCTTGGGCTGACGCTGGCCTGGCTGATCTATCAGCGGAACATGGTGTCGGCCACACAGGTGGTCGAGGCGCTGGCGTTGCCCTACTCCTTCCTCAAGCGCCGGTACTACCTCGATGATCTCTACGCCTGGTACGTCGCCGTCATCCAGCAGAAGCTCATCGCCGGGCTGTGCGCGCTCTTCGAACGCTACCTCATCATCGGGACGATGGTCAACGGCACCGCCGCCCTGACGCGGGCTCTCGGCGGGCTGATCCGCCTGTGCCAGACCGGCAGGATCCAGACCTACGTGCTGGCGTTCCTGCTGGGCGTCGCATGGCTCCTCTCCACCGTGATGCCTCGCTGACGATGCCGCTCCTGCCGATCATCCTGCTGGCGCCGGCCCTCGCCGCGCTGGCGCTGTGCGCGGTGCCGGAGCGCCAGGAGGTCCTCGTGCGCCGCATCGCCGTCGCCGCCGCCACGGTCTCCCTGCTGGGGGCCGTCGGGCTGCTCCTCCCCAGCCCGGCCGCCGAGAGCGGCTTTCGGCACGAGGTGCTGATCCCGTGGATCGGCTCGCTGGGGATCGGCGTTCACCTCGGGGTCGACGGCATCAGCGCCGTCCTCGTCTTGCTCCATGCGATCTGCGCCTTCGCCGGCGTGCTGATCTCCTACGCGATCGGGCAGCGGGTGAAGGAGTACTACATCTTCTATCTCCTGCTGATCACCGGGGTCTTCGGCGTGTTCACGTCCCTCGACCTCTTCTTCTTCTACTTCTTCTACGAGATGGCGGTCATCCCGATGTACCCGCTGATCGGCATCTGGGGAAGCGACGTCACCGAGCAGGGCCGCGTCCGCTTCTCCAAAGAGTACGCCACGATGAAGCTGACCATCTACCTGACGCTCGGCGCGGTCGTGGCGCTCATCGGCTTGCTGTGGCTGTATGTCAGCAGCGGGGCGGGCACGTTCGACGTGGTGGCGCTGCAGCGGCACTTCGCCGCGCGGCCGCTCGACGCCCAGACCCAGCGGGCGATTTTCCCGCTGCTGGCGCTCGGCTTCGGCGTCATCGCGCCGCTGTGGCCGCTCCACAGCTGGTCGCCCATCGGCCACGCCGCGGCCCCGTCGGCGGTCAGCATGCTGCACGCCGGCGTCCTCATGAAGCTCGGCTCCTACGCGATCATCCGGCTGGCGATCGGGCTGTTGCCCGCCGGCGCCCAGCTGTGGACCCCCTGGATCGCCGCCCTGTGCCTCATGAACATCCTCTACGGCGGGTTCGTCGCGATGGCCCAGAAGGACCTCAAGCTGATCATCGGCTACTCCTCCTCCAGCCACATGGGCTACGTCCTGCTGGGGATCGCGTGCCTGACGCCGCTGGGGCTGTCGGGCGCGGTGCTGCTCATGTTCGCGCACGGGCTGATGACGGCGCTCGCCTTCGCGCTCGTCGGGCATGTCTATGACCAGACCCACACCCGCTACCTGCCGGACTTGGGCGGCCTGGCGCGCCAGGTGCCGTTCATCGCGACCTGCGGCGTGATCGCGGCGATGGCGTCGTGCGGGCTGCCGGGGTTCGCCAACTTCGTGGCGGAGCTGTTGATTTTCCTCGGCGGCTGGGACACCTACCCGGTCCAGGTCGCCTGCGGCGTCTTCGGCGTCGTGATCACGGCGGTCTACATGCTGCGGTTCGTGCGGGGCATCTTCTTCGGGGAGGCCAAGCCGGTCTTCGCGCGCGTCCGCGACGCGGCCAGCCCCTTTGCCCGGCTGCCCTACGTGGTGCTCATCGTCGTGCTGCTCGTGGTCGGCTGCTGGCCCCAGCCGCTGATTGCGCGCATCGACGTCAGCAGCCGCGCGCTCCTCGAGCGGGTCGCGCCCTCCACCGTCGGCTGGTTCGCGAAGCGATGATTCTTCGCAACTGTGGCTTCTCGACTGCCCGACGGGTCCTGCCGCTGCGCAGCCCCCGCCCGTCCTCGGCGGCGGGCGGCTCCAGGGAAGCGCCCCGGCGACCCCCCATCCCCCGCTCGCCTGCGGGCAGGCGTGGGCTGCTCCGCGTCACCCGTCGGGCCATCGAGCATCAGCAGCGGGTGGTGGAATGGATCTAAGTCTGCTGACCGTGGAGCTCGCCGCGTGCGCGTGGATCCTGTGCCTGCTGCTCGCGGAGCTTGCCGTGCCCCGCGCCCGAGCCTCCGCCCTGTGGGGGCTCGCGCTCGCCGGGATCGCCGTCTGCGCCGTGTTCCTGTGGCGCCAGGGCGCGGCCCAGCGCGCGGGGATCGTGCAGGGGATGTTCGCGGTCGACGCCTTCGGCCGGTACTTCAAGGCGCTGCTCCTGATCACCGCCGGCGCAGTGGTGGTCATGACGCGCGAGTTCCACCGCCACCAGCCGGCGCACGCGGGCGCGTTTTACCTGCTCTTCTTCACGGCGGTGCTGGGCACCCTCGTGCTCGCCTCCATCCACGACCTGCTGCTGCTGTTTCTCGGGCTGGAGCTGTTGACCTTCTCCCTGTACATCATGGCCGCGTACCTGAAAACGGATGCGCGCTCCATCGAAGCCGGGATGAAATACCTGATCCTTGGCTCGGTCTCGTCCGGGTTTTTGGTCTATGGCATCGCCTTGCTCTACGGGTTTGCCGGCAGCACGAATTTCGATGCGCTTCGCGCAGCCCTCTCGGCCGGGCCCGCGCCCATGACCGCCGTCGCCGGGCTGCTCTTGATCGTCGCCGGGCTGGGATTTAAGGTGGCGGCGGTGCCGTTCCACCTGTGGGTGCCGGATGTCTACGAGGGCGCGCCGATCCCGGTGGTGGCGTTTCTCTCGGTGGGCTCGAAGATGGCCGGGGTGGTGGCGATCCTACGGGTGCTCTACGAGGCGTTCCTGCCGATGCAAGGACTCTGGAGCGGCGTGCTGGCCGCGCTGTCCGCCGCCACGATGTGCTACGGCAACCTCGCCGCGATCCCGCAGACCAACATCAAGCGGCTGCTGGGGTATTCCTCCATCGGGCACGCCGGCTACCTCCTCATGGGGCTGTCAACCGGCACCTCAGCCGGCGTCTCGTCGGTCGCGTTCTACCTGCTGGCCTACCTGGTCAGCAACCTGACCGCGTTCCTCGTGGTGACCGTCGTCTCCCACGCGGTCGGCGGCGATCGGCTGGAGGACTACCGGGGGCTGTCGAAACGGTCGGGCTGGCTTTCGGCGGCCATGTTTCTGGGGCTGCTGTCGCTGGCCGGGGTGCCGCCGCTGGCCGGGTTTGTGGGCAAGCTCTTCGTGCTGCTGCGGACGGTGGAGAGCGGACGCCTGTGGCTTGTGGCAATCGGCGCGATCAATGTGGTGATCTCGCTCTACTACTATCTGCTGGTGGTCAAACGCATGTACCTCGATCCGCCCGCCAGCCCCGCGCCGATCCGCGCGGGCGCGCTGGTCAAGGCGACCGCCGCCGCGCTCATCCTCGGCATCTTCGCCGTCGGCATCTTCCAGGAGCCGTTCGTCGGCCTCCTCCCCTCGCTCAACTAACCCTGCAAACGGTGTCAGACACCTTTCCCGCTTTGAAAGGTGTCTGACACCTGTTGCGGTCGTCGAGCGAAAACTCCAGGATGACCGGCAGGTGGTCCGAGCCGATGCCAGTGCCGACCTGCCGACGGTGCACCGCAACCTGCGCCGACACCAGGCAGTGATCGATCGGGATCCGCAGCGGCGCCGGCAGCCACGCCGGCCACGTCGGCTGCAGCCCAAACCCCAGGCGGCTGTCCCGCAAGCGGCTCGCGCGAAGCGTCTCGCGAAAAACCGGTGACCACGGGCTGACGTTCAAATCGCCCGCGACGATCACCGCGCCCGCCTGCTCCGCGGCCAGCCTCGCCGCCGCCAGCAACTGCTCATTGCGCGAGGCGGCGCGCCAGGGGCTGAGCGGGGAGTGCGGGTGCAGGCCGATCAGCGTCAGCGGCCGTCCTGCCAGGCGCAGCCGCGCGATGATCGCGGGCAACCGCTTCCTGCCGATCTCCCGCACCTCCACACCCTCGAGCGGCAGCCGGCTGAGCAGGACCAGGCCGTTGCCGTCATCCCGCGCGACATCCTTGGCAAACGGGTAGGCCTCCCGCGCCGGCTCCAGGGCTCTCATCAGCGCCGGGGTCGGCTCGAGGATGAGGCACAGGTCAGGGCTGATGCGGCGCAGCAGCTCGAGGATGCGCCCGCTCGCCCGGTTCCAGAGAAACACGTTCATGACCAGCAGGCGGTAGGTCTGGGGGACGCGTCCCGGCGAGGGGGCGTGGCGGGGCGACGCAGGCCGGGGGGAGAGGCCGCCACGGCAATCCGGCCACAGGTACGCGACGTTCGCCAGCGCAAGGCCGCCGGTGAGCGCGGCGAGACCGTCCTGGCGGGTCCATGCCAAGGCCGTGGAAGCGATGAGGAGCGTGAGGGCGTACTGCGCGCGAAAGTGGCTGGCCAGCTCCAGCAGCCAGCCGCGCGCGCCGAAGGAGCCGGCGACGGTGCCGACCGCCGCCCCAATTGTTAGCCATTCTAACATGCGAGAATCGCGCGTTACTGCTGGGTATCGGACCGTTTCTATTTTCCTATCGATCAACCGCAGGAAAATAGAAGCGGTCCGGCTTGTACGGTGGGATCTGCACGGCGGCCCGACTGTTCCATCACCCCACGTTGCGTAGCTCGGAGTGCCGGAAGACCTGGGCCAGAAACTCCTGCATGGCGGCCCAGGATTTGCGGTCGGCTTCGGCGTGGTAGGCCATCCCTGTGGAGGGGTCGTTGCCGGCGTCCGGCACCGTGAAGCTGTGGACCGCCCCGTCGTACCGGATCAGCTGGTAGGAAGCGCCGGCATCGCGCATCTCCTGCTCGAAGGCCGCCACCTGCTCGGGCGGCACGAACGGATCCTCAGCGCCCTGCAGGATCAGGACCTGCGCTGTGATGTTGCGGGCGTCTTCTGGATGCGGCGTCTCCAACCCGCCGTGGAAGCTCACCACGCCGGCGATCTCCGCACCGCTTCGGGCCAACTCCAGCACCGTCGTCCCGCCGAAGCAGTAGCCGATCGCCGCCACATGCTGGGGGTCGGTCAGCTCCTGCCGCTTCAACTCCTCAAGCGCGGCGAGGACGCGCGCGCGCATCAGGTGCCGGTCGCCGCGGTAGACGCCGGAGAGCTTCGCGGCCTCCTCATGGTCCTTCGCCCGCACCCCCTTCCCGTACATGTCGGCAGCGAAGGCGATGTAGCCCAGCTCGGCCAGCTGCTGCGCCCGGCGCTTCACATAGTCGCCCAACCCCTTCCACTCATGGACGACCAGCACCCCGGGCCGCTTGGCCTCGCTCGCATCGTCATAGGCCAGGAACCCCTCCAGCACCACGTCCCCGTGCCGGTACTCGACCAGCTCCGTATGGACGGCGGCGTCCGCTCCCACGCCCCACAGGATTATCGCCAACGCCGCGATGACGCACTTCATGCGGCGATGCCCTTCCAGAGTTCGGCGAGGCCGAGCGCGAGGTAGACGACAGCCAGCAGCAGCCAGATCGCGAACCAGGAGCGCTGATAGCCCTTCAGCCGGCCGTACTGCACCAGGCCCAGCGAGAGGAGAGCCATCCCGAACGACGGCAGCGCCGGATGGCCGATGAGCGTGCCCACGGCGACGAGGATGACCCCCGGCACGCCCCAGGTAAAGAAAATCTCCCGGTAGGACTTCGCGCGCGGTGTCGCCATTCCCTGTATCCTACCAGGCGACTGGACCCGACGCAAGAACCCCCCACGGTGTCAGACACCTTTCCCGCTTTGAAAGGTGTCTGACACCTGGAGATGCGCGCACGAGCTGGATGGGGACGGCGCGTCATCGCCGGGCGCGGGCTCGTCGCAGCGGGGTCCCTGCCGGATCCCGCGCGCCTTCCTCCAGCAACCGCTCCAGGCCGACGGCCCGAACGCCGGGCGCGAGCGTGGAGAGCGACGACCCCTCGGCCGACTGCCAATAGACCACGCGCTTGTCGACCACGTAGGTCTGCGGGATCGCCGCGCCCAACCGTGCCAGCGGAACCGCGGCCGCAGGCGTCACCGTCCGAGACGCCTTGACCTCAATGAGGCGCAGCCGGCGCGCCCCCATCGGCACGAGGAAATCCACCTCGAGCCCCTGCTGGTCTCGGAAGTAGTACAGCTCGCGCCGGCGCCCGGCGTTTACCTGGAGCTTCATCAGCTCGGAGGCGACAAATCCCTCCGAGACCGGTCCGAGGAAGGGCGAGCGCGCCAGGGCCGCTTCATTCGCCAGGCCCAGCAGGTGGCAGAGAAGCCCTGAATCCACAAAATACAGCTTGGGCGATTTGATCAGCCGCTTGCCGAAGTTCTCATAGAACGGCGGCACGAGGAGGATCTGCGCCGTCGTCTCCAGGATGCTCAGCCACTCGGTGATGGTCGGCACGGACACCCCCAGCGGGGCCGCCAGATCCGTCTTGTTCAGCAGCTGCCCGCAGCGCCCGGCCAGGAGGGCGAGAAAGCGGCGGAACGTGCTCAGGTCCCGGATCGAGCTGATCGCTCGCACATCGCGCTCCAGGTACGTCTGGAGGTACGAGCGGAACCAGACCTCCGCGGCCGAGGGCCGCGCGAGCGCTTCCGGGAAGCCGCCGCGCCACATCGACACATGCCGCGTCTCCTGCAGCGACAAGGGCAGCAGGTGGAACACCGCCACGCGGCCCGCCATGGATTCCGACACCCCGCGCATCAAGGGGGCATCCTGCGAGCCGGTCAGCAGCCACTGGCCGCACCGCCGCGGGACCCGATCGATGCGCGTGCGGAGGTAACTGAAGAGCTCCGGCACGTGCTGCACCTCATCCAGGATGGCTGGGGAGCGCACCTCTTCGAGAAATCCGCGCGGGTCGCTCCGGATGCGCGCGATCACATCCGGGTCTTCCACCAAATGATACGCCGCGCGGGGAAACAGCCGCCGCAGCAGCGTGGTCTTCCCGGCCCGACGCGGCCCCGTCAGCAGAAGCGCCGGGAACTGCCGGAACGCGCGTGCCAACGCGGGGGCAATGGCCCGTGGGATGAATGCCATGGTGAGAATTATAAACTAGAAGTTTCAAACACTCAATCCCAATCTGCTGACCGGAACGGCCGCGGCCGGCCCGCACGGGTTCTCGCGTGCCTGTTACGGGCTTCGCTTGAGCTCGTTCCCCCACCGAAGGTCTCGGATCGCCTGGTCCAGGAGCTTCCCCGGCGAGCGCAGCGGCGGGGCAGATGAGGCCTCAAACGATGCGCCCTCGGATGCTCCGTCCGGGGTCTTCGCCGCCCCGACATGGCCGCCCGGCAGACCCGAGCCATCGGCATCGAGCCCAAACCCGCTGACATCCGCTTCCGTAATGGAGCGCAGCACCGCTGCCACATCCCGCGGCAAACTCCTACTGGTCGTCGTGAGGAACCCGACGACCTCTTCTAAGGCCTCCCCCGTGTACCCCGCCTCGATGGCCAACGCGCGGAAGTCCAGCGCCTGGAATTCGCGAAGCGAGCGCTGGAGCTGCTCCTGATCATAGCCCTCGAGCGTTTGGACGGCGTCGATCTGGTCGCGAAACCGGGCTTGGAGGTCTAGCGGGAGCGTCTTCCCCGCCAGATGCCAGCCATAGGAGAAGGCAAAGGTGCCGATGGGGTAGCGCACGAACGCCGGGTGGAACGCGGCATCGTGATCGAAGACGAGCGGCGCGCCGTTGACGTACCATTGATTCTCCTCATGGTGGTCGAACTTCCGGATGAGCGTCTCAAACACCAGTTGGGCGCTCCGGGCCCGCCGGGGATCCTGATGCGCGAGGTCCTGGGGCTGATAATCGGTGGCCAGCCGGCTGAGGTAGCAGCGGGCGAGCTCGTCCCGGGAGCGCGCGCGTAACGACGGCACCTGCGAGACTTCCGCTGGGTTGAGGAGCCGGATCTCCACCGCATTGACCCGCCCGCGGCCGATCAAATCCGCCAGCCGTTCCCGGGCTGGCACGTTTTTCTCCTCATGGATGAATTCCGAAT
>CAZKXY010000051.1:0-8303 GCA_964556925.1 uncultured Planctomycetales bacterium
GGCGGCGGCACCTACGCGATCATCGAGCAGGGCCACATCGACATGATCCTCTCCTCCAAACCTGAGGAGCGGCGCGTCGTGTTCGAAGAGGCCAGCGGCATCGCGAAGTACCTGGCGAAGAAGCACGAGACCATCCGCCGGCTCGAGGAGGTGGAGGAGCACCTCGTGCGCATCGCGGACATCATCGGCGAGGTGCGGCGGCAGGTCGGCGCGCTGGAGCGGGCGGCGAACAAGGCCCGCCAGTACAAGGCCCAGTGGGAGCAGCTCAAGCAGCTGGAGCTGCGGCTGGCCGTCGATGAGCTCGGCGCAGGGCAGGCGCGCCGCCAGCAGGTGGAAGCGCGGCTGGGCGAGCTGGCCGCGGAGCAGGACGCGCTGGAAGCGCAGCGAGCGACCCACGTGCAGGCGCTGGAAGCCGGCAACGCCGCGGTCTCCGCCGTCCAGCAGCGGCTGCAGGAGCTGCGCGCGGCGATCGTCTCCTGCGCCAGCCAGATCGAGCAGCACGAGGGCCAGCGCGGGTTGAAGGCGCGGTGGGTGGAGGAGCTGACGCAACAACGGCAGCAGCTCGAGCGCGAGGAACAGCAGCTTCGCGAGCGGCTGGCGCAGACCGACGAGCAGCGTGCCAGGGTCAGCGGCGGCGAGAACGAGCTGCGCCAGCAGTTGGCCGCGAGTGATGCGCAGGCCGGCGCGCACGGCGGCGAGCTGCGGGAGCTGACGGCCGCGATCCAGGCCGCGCTTGCCGTCGTCGCCCCGGCCAAGGCCGAGCTCTTCGAGGCGGCCACCGACGCCTCCCATCAACGCAACGAGCTGGCGCAGGTCAGCTCGCGGCTGCAGGTGCTGGACGCGCAGTTGGCGCGGCTGGAGGAGCGCGCGGCGCAGGCCGCCGCGCGGCGCGAGGAGCTGGTCAGCCGGCGGGACGCCGCCGCGCGGGAGCGCGAGGCGCTCGGAGCGCAACACGACGAGATGCACACGCGCCTGACCCGCACCCAGCACGCCTTGGACGATGCCGCGGCGAGGCGTCACGAGCTCACAGGCCGCCTGCATCAGCTGCGGGATCAAGTGGCCGCTCAGCGCGCGCAGGTCGCGCTCCAGGAAGATCTCTGGCGGCGCCACGAAGGCCTCTCGGATGCGGTGAAGGCGTTGACAGGCCAGGGGATTGAGGGGGTGATCGGCCCGCTGGCCGACCTGGTGCAGGCCGCCTCGGGTCATGAGGAGGTGGTGGAAGCCGCCCTCGGCCCCTTGGCGGAAGCCGTGGTGGTGACGGACCGCGCCGCGTTAGCCCGCTGCCGGGACGCGTTGACCGCCCACCAACTGGAGAGCTGCCGGTTTCTGGTGCTGGCCGACTGCCCTGCGGCCGTGGCGTTGGAGCCGGTGGCAGCGCTCGACGGCGTCTCGAAAGCGGTGCGCGAGGTCGTCACCGCCGAGCCGCAGTACCAGCCGCTGGTGAACTGGCTGCTCAACGATTCGTGGCTCGTCGACGACATCCAGCGGCTCTTGGGCGCGCGCGAGATGCCCAACGCGCGGCTCGTCAGCCCGCGCGGCGACCGGTGGGACCGGCGGTCGTGGCGGTTCGGCGCAAGCCGCCGCGCCGCGCACCCCCCTGCCTGCGCCGCGCGACATGGTGGAGAGCACCTCTGTACATGTGGGAGCGCGGCAGGCAGGCGCTTCGGCCGCAAGCAGCGCTGGGAGCAGGCGCGGATGGTGCTCCAAGCGATGGAGGAGGAGCTCGTCCGCCTGCAGGCGGAGGTCGCCGAGGCCGACCAGGCGTGGCAGACGCAGCTTGGCGAGCAGGAGTCGGCGAGGGGCGCTTTGGCGCAGGCGACGCCCGGGCTGCACAAGCTGGAGTCGCAGGCGGCGCAGCTCGCGCATGAGGTCAAGCGTCTCGACGAGGAGCGGCGCATGCGGGAGCTCGAGCTGGCCGAGCTGACGAGCCAGCGGAATGAGCTGCGCGAGCGCTCGGCGCGCCTGCACCAGGCCGCGGAGCACGCCCAACAGCGTCAGCAGACCCTGGAGGCGTCGCTTGCGCAGCACCAGGCGGCGCACGATGAGGCCTCCGCCCGGCGGCAAGAGCTGGCGATCGCCGGCGCCCAGATGGAAGCCACCCGGCAGTCGCTGGCGGACCGGCTGGGCGCGCTTGAGGCCAGGATGCGCGAGCTGGACGCCGACCGGACGCACCTGCGCCAACAGCATGACGCGAGAGCCGCCCAGCGCGAGGACGCCGCGGCGCGCTTGGCGCAGCTCGCCCAGCAGATTGAGGAGCACCAGCAGGCGGTCCAGCGCCTTCAGGACGAGCGCAGCCGCCTGGAGCCGGACGCTGAGACCGTCAGCCAGGCCGTGCGCGCAGAGGAAGCCAAACGCGACCAGGTGGTGCCGCACCTCTTGGCGGTCGAGCAGCAGCTCTCCGCTCTGATGCAGCAGCTCCAGGAGCAGCAACAGCAGCTTGCCGAGCGGACCTACCGACACTCGCACCTCGTCGAACGGCTGCGCGAGCTGTATCAGATCGACGAGGCAACGATCGAGGCCGAGCAGCAGGCCAACCCGGCGCCGCTGTCCGACGAGCAGCGCACCGCGATGACCGAGCAGGTGCAGCAGCTGCGCGGCAAGTTGGAGGGCATCGGGCCGGTGAGCCTGGGGTCGGTGGAAGAGTACGACGAGCTGAAGCGGCGACTCGAGTTCCTCCAGAGCCAGCAGCAGGACTTGGTGGCCAGCCGCGACGACCTGAAGGCGTCGATCGCGCAGATCAACCGCACCGCCCGCGCGCAGTTCCGCGAGACCTTTGAGAAGATCCGCCAGGAGTTCCAGCACTACTTCGGCCGGCTGTTCAACGGCGGGGAAGCCACCCTCATCCTCATGGACGAGGAGGACGTCCTGGAGTCCGGCATCGACATTGTGGCCCGCCCGCCCGGTAAGCGGCTGCAGAGCATCAGTCTGCTCTCCGGCGGCGAGCGGGCGCTGACCGCGGTGGCGCTGCTCTTCGCGCTGTTCAAGGTGCGCCCCTCGCCGTTCTGCATCCTCGATGAGATCGACGCGCCGCTCGACGAGGCGAACGTCGACCGCTTCACCCGGGTACTGGAAGAGTTTCTCTCCCTGTCCCAGTTCATCCTGGTCACCCACAACAAGAAGACGATCACGAAGGCGGACTGCCTCTACGGAGTGACCATGGAGGAGCCGGGCATCTCCAAGATCCTCTCCGCCAAGCTCACCGCCGCCGAACCGCCCGCCCCCGTCCCCGCTTAACGAACAGGTGTCTGACACCTTTCAAAGCGGAAAAAGTGCCTGACACCTTTTGGGGAAGGCGCTATACTGTGTCGCTACGCATGAGCCGGCCCATGTTTCACCCCATCCAGGAAATCCTCCAGGAGATTCGTGACGGCCGCATGGTCATCGTGGTCGATGACGGCGACCGCGAGAACGAGGGCGATCTCGTCATGGCGGCGACGTTCGTGACGCCGCAGGCCGTCAATTTCATGGCCACCTACGGCCGCGGGATCATCTGCGTGCCGATGGAGGCCAAGCGGCTCGACGCGCTGGGGCTGCACCCGATGGTCAGCCCTTCCGAGGATCCGATGAAGACAGCCTGGACGATCTCGGTGGACGCGCGCCACGGCGTGACGACCGGCATCTCGGCCCATGACCGCGCCCGCACGATCCGCGTGCTCACCGATCCCGCCAGCCGCGCGGAGGACCTCAGGCGCCCTGGGCATATCTTCCCGCTGCGGGCCAAGGAGGGCGGGGTGCTGCGGCGCGCCGGGCATACCGAGGCCGCGGTTGACCTCGCCAAGCTGGCGAACGTGACGCCGGGTGGCGTCATCTGCGAGATCATGCGCGAGGACGGCGCGATGGCGCGCGTGCCGGATCTGTTCGCGTTCGCCGAGCGGCACGGCCTGAAGATCTGCACGATCGCGAGCCTCATCGAGTACCGCCGGCGGTTCGAGAAACTCGTCCGGCGGGCCGTCACCGCCAAGCTGCCGACCGAGGCGGGTGAATTCGACCTGGTCCTCTATGAGACCAGCATCGATGACCTGCAGCATCTCGCGCTGGTCAAGGGCGCGGTCGACGACGGCGCGCCCGTGCTGGTGCGGGTGCATTCGCAATGCCTGACCAGCGATGTGTTCGGCAGCCTCCGGTGCGACTGCGGCCTGCAGCTGCGCCGCTCGATGGAGATGATCGCCGAGGCCGGCCGCGGGGTCCTCCTCTACATCAACCAGGAGGGCCGCGGCATCGGCCTGTCCAACAAGCTCAAGGCGTACGCGCTGCAGGAGCAGGGGCTGGACACCGTGGAGGCCAACCTGGCGTTAGGGTTTGCGCCAGATCTGCGCGACTACGGCATCGGGGCGCAGATCCTGGTCGACCTGGGGCTGAAAGACCTGCGCCTGCTGACCAACAACCCCCGGAAGATCGTCGGGCTCGAAGGCTACGGCCTGCGGGTCGTCGAGCGCGTGCCGATCGCCATGCCCCCCCGCCCGGAGAATGCCAAGTACCTCGAAACCAAGCGCGACAAGCTTGGCCACTGGCTCGACTCCACGAGCGCGGATCTCATCAGCTAGCCCGCGCTAGCCTCCCACCCCATGACGACAACCCTGGCTTCGAGGCGCGTGGTCATCCTCGCGTCCACGTTTCATCCGGGGATGGCGCAACGGCTCATCCGCGGCGCCACGGGACGGCTGCGGCGCTCCGGCGTCGCGCCGTCGCGCATCCGCGTGCTCTGGGTGCCGGGCGCCTTTGAGCTACCGGTCGTCGCCGCGCGCGTGGCGCGCGGCCGGCCCCGGCCTCAGGCGATCATCGCGCTCGGCGCGCTGATCCGTGGCGAGACCCCCCAGTACGATGTGTTGGCGCATGCGGTGGCGCAGGGGCTGGCGCAGGTGTCGGTGATGACCGGCATTCCGGTGACCTTCGGGGTGATTGTGGCGCAGACGCTGGCGCAGGCCAAGGCGCGCGCCGGAGGCGCGATGGGCAACCGCGGGGAGGAGGCCGCCTCCGCGGCGCTGGCCGTCCTGCGGTTATTCGATCGCCTGGACCACCATGCGTGACCGCTCGAAGGCCCGCGAGTACGCGTTGCAGATGCTCTACCAGGCGGACATCCGCCGCACCGAGCGCCAGCAGGTCGCCGAGGGGTTCTGGGAGGACAGCGAGGCCAGTCAGGAGGTCCGGGCGTTCGCCAACCAGCTCTTCACCGGCACGGCGGAGCACCTGCCGGAGATCGACCGCCTCATCGCCAGCCACGCCGACAACTGGGATCTGAAGCGGATGGCGGTCATTGACCGGAACATCCTGCGCCTGGGCGTCTTTGAGCTGCTGCACCTGGAGGAAGTGCCGCCTAAGGTCGCGATCAACGAAGCGATCGAGCTGGCCAAGCGCTTCGGCGACGAGGAGTCCGGCAAGTTCATCAACGGCATCCTCGACGCCATCCACAAAGCGACGCATGCCCGGCCCGACGGCTGACCTCCACCTCCACACGCGCTTCTCCGACGGCACCGACACCCCGGCGCGGGTGGTCGACCTGGCCCACGCCGCCGGCCTGTCGGCGATCGCCATCACCGACCACGATAATGTCGAGGCCTTGGCGGTCGCCGAGCCCATCGCCAGGCGCCAGGGGATCGAGCTCATCCCCGGCATCGAGATGTCGGCCAGCGCCGACGACACCGAGGTGCATCTGCTGGGTTTCTTGTTTGACCCCGCCCATCCCGGCCTGACGCGCCATCTGGCCGAGCAGCAGGCCCGGCGCGTGGCGCGGGTCCACGAGATGGTCAGGCGCCTGGCGCACGTCGGCGCGCGCATCCCGGCGGAGGAGGTGTTGCAGCTCGCCGGCGAGGGTACCGTGGGCCGGCCGCACGTCGCGCGCGTGCTGCTGAAGCACGGCTACGTCTCGACGACGGCCGAAGCCTTTTCCCGCTACATCGGCCCGCACAATCCGGGGTTCGTCCCCGGCTCGCCGCTTCCGCCGTCGCAGATCATCCGCGTCATCCGCGAGGCGGGGGGCGTCCCCGTGCTGGCCCATCCGGTGTACTTGGAACAGGATGAGCTGATCGCCGCCTTCGTCCAGGACGGCCTGGCGGGGCTGGAGGTGTACCATTCCAGCCACACGCCGGATCTCGTGCGCCGCTACGAGCAGATCGCCGAGCAGCTCAAGCTGTTGAAGACCGGCGGCAGCGACTACCACGGCGAGACGAAGGAAGGCCTGCCGGTCGGCGCCTCCCGGGTGCCGTACGCGCTGGTTGAAGCGCTCAAGACATGGAAAGCCGCCACGGCTCGGTAATCGAATCCGCGCGACCCACCGCGGCTGCGCCGCGTGCACCGCGGCGCAATGGTGTCTCATCCCGCCCGCCCAGCCATGAGGACTGCATGGCGCTGGCCTTGCGCTTGGCGCGCAAGGGAATGGGGCGGACCTCGCCCAACCCCATGGTCGGGGCGGTCGTCGTCAACGACGGGCGCATCGTCGGGCAGGGCTCCCATCGCCGCGCGGGCGCGCCGCACGCCGAGGTCATGGCGCTGCGGCAGGCTGGTGCGGCCGCCAGAGGGGCGACGCTCTACTGCACGCTGGAGCCGTGCAACCACTTCGGGCGCACGCCGCCGTGCTGCGAGGCGATCGTCTCCTCCGGCGTCTCGGAGGTGGTGGTTGCCACGAGGGACCCGAATCCCATCACGAACGGGCGCGGCCTCGTCAGGCTGCGCCGGGCCGGCATCCGGGTGCTTGTCGGGGTGCTGGCCGAAGAAGCGAGAGACCTCAACGCGGCGTTCTTTAAAGTGATGCGCACCGGCCTGCCCTCTGCGATCGCGAAGGCCGGCCAAAGCCTGGACGGGAAGATCGCCACTGTGACCGGCGAGTCTCGTTGGATCACCTCGCCGGCATCCCGAGCCGTCGGCCATCAGTGGCGCAGCCGGGTCGATGCCATCCTGGTGGGACTCAACACGGTGATGCGCGATGACCCTGACTTGACGGTTCGGGCAGGGCCTCGCCGCGCCAGCCGGCCGGTCAAGGTCATTCTCGATAGCCGCCTGCGCACGCCGCTCACCGCGCGATGCCTTGCCTCGCCGCCTGCCACATTGATTGCCACCATCAGCCGCAACCACGCCAGACAGGCGGCCTTCGCCCGCCGGGGCGTGGAGGTCGTCAGTCTGCGCCCCGCCGGCCGGCGGGGCAGGCCGGACGGCCACAGCCGGGTGCCATTGCGGCCGCTGTTTCGCCTGCTGGCGCGCCGCGGCCTGCACTCGGTCCTCATCGAGGGAGGCGGGGAAGCGCTGGCCGGCGCCTTGGCCGAGCGGTTGGTGGATCGCGTCATCTTCTGCATCGCGCCCCTCCTCATCGGCGGTCGCGCGGCGCCAAGCTCGGTCGGCGGGGAAGGCATCCGCCGCCTCTCGCGCGCCGTTCGCTTGAGCGGGTTCTCCTGCTCTCGCGTGGGCGCTGACCTGTGCGTTGAGGCCAGAGTCGTGTATCCGGCCCGCTGATGTTTACCGGCATCATTCGTGAACTGGGCACTGTGGAGCAGGTCGCGCGCGCGAAGGGGCTGGTGCGCTTATCGGTGGCGGCTCCCTGCACCTGCGCGCGGGTGCAGCCGCTGGACAGCGTGGCGGTGAGTGGCGTCTGCCTCAGCGTCGGCGACGTCCGGCCGCCCACCATGTCCTTCGAGCTCATTCAGGAAACCCAGGGGCTCACCACCTTGGGGGCGCTTCGCGCGGGCGGACAAGTCAACGTGGAACCCAGCCTCTCGCTGGCCGATCCTATCGGCGGCCACCTGCTTCTCGGGCATGTCGACGGCCTCGGCTCGGTCGTCAGACGCCGCCAACTGGCCGGGGAGCTGGTGCTGGATGTGCGGGTCGCTCCCCCCCTCGCCCGGTTCATCGTGCCGAAGGGCGCAGTGGCGGTCGACGGGGTGAGCCTGACGGTCGGCGGCGCGGTCCGCCGCAACACCTTTTCGATCCACCTCATCCCGGAGACGTTGCGCCGGACCACCCTGCGGTCGCTGGCCGTCGGCGATCGCGTCAACGTGGAGGTCGACTACCTGGCCAAACTCGTCTTCCATCTGCTCCACGCCCGCAACGGGTCCCCTCGTTGAGCATCCCCTCCCACGCTGCTACAATGAGATCAGGAACCGCCAGCAGATTCTTATAGCGAGCGACTATATGTGTGAAGAAAACTGGCAGCGCAAACACGGTGAGTAAAAAATCTCCGAGTCTGTAGATCATTTGGCGCAACGGCAGGTCACATGGATTCCCACGAGTCGGCTTCTTCAGAAGAAAGGGAGAAAATCGTAACCCAGTCACCGACGGGGCGTGGCTCAGTTTGGTAGAGCGCTTGGTTCGGGACA
>CAZKXY010000052.1:0-8300 GCA_964556925.1 uncultured Planctomycetales bacterium
GACGACGACGGCGTATCAGCAGGGAGCGATACGCCGAGGAGGAGCAACGCCGGCGGAGGAGCCCTGCCGCCGCAACCCCCCGTCCTCCGAGCGGCTGGGCCGATCTGCGTCGCCGCGCGGCGTCGCTCGTCGTCGCCGTACGTCTTGCCATCAGTACGTCTTCCTCCTCGCTCTTAGCGCGGCTCGCAGCTGGGCCCAGCGCGGCCGCGGGAGGTTATGAAAGGTGCTCTTAGGCTCTCCTGCGGAGTATGCCTAATCCGTCAAGGGCTCGTCAAGGCTGGTACGAATTTTTCGCCGGCGGTCAGGGGTGGGCGGAGTTCGTCAGGGTTCGCCACCGGTCGCCTCAATGGTCCTGGCCTGCGGGAGCTGGCCGCGTGGCTCAGCAGCGTTTGCCCGGCGGCTGTGAAGGCGGACGCGAGCCCAAGGGGGGCCGGTCTGGCAAGACCCGCCCCGTCAGCGAGGTGGTCAACGGAGGTCTGATTCAGGACACGAGCGCGGCAGGGAGGCGGCGAGGGCGCGGGGAAGGTCGGGATAGCGGAAGACATATCCAAGACGGCGGGCGACCGCCGGCAGGACGCGCTGGCCGGTGAGCAGCATGTCAGCCATCTCGCCGAGCAGGACGCGCAGGACCGGCGCGGGCACTGGCGCCCAAGCGGGCCGGCGGAGCGCGCGGCCCAGCTCGCGGCAGAACGCGCGCATGGTCGCCGGCTCAGGGGCGGTGGCGTTCACCGCGCCGGAGAGCGCGGGTTGGCTGAGGCTCCACGCGATCAGGCCGATGACATCCTCCCGGTGAATCCAGGAGAGCCATTGGCGGCCGCTGCCCAGCGGCCCGCCGAGGAACCCCCGAAACGGCGGGGCCATCTTCGCCAGCGCCCCCCCGCCCGGCGCGAGCACCACGCCGATCCGCAGGCGCACGACCCGCACCCCGAGCGGTTCTGCGCGCTGGGCCTGCGCTTCCCAGGCCTGGCAGGTCTCGGCGAGAAACCCGCGGCCCGGCGCGTTGGTCTCATCAAGCACCTCATCGCCGCGATCGCCGTAATAGCCGACCGCTGAGGCGCTCACCAGCACGGAGGGTTTCTGCGGCAGGGCGGCGAGGGCGTCGACCAGTCGGCGGGTCGTTCCGACACGGCTGTCGCGGATCACCGTTTTCTGTGCTGGACTCCAACGCTTGGCTGCGATCGGCTCGCCGGCCAGATTGATGGCGCCCTCGATGCCCCGGATCGCCTGCGGCCAGCCGGGATCGGCCCACGCCAGGTACCGGATGCGGGGATCGGCGGACGACCGCGACGCGCGGGTCAGCACCGTCAGCTCATGGCCCTGACGCGCCAGCGCCCGGCACAGCGGCGAGCCGATGAAGCCGGTCCCGCCGGTCACCAACAACTTCACGTCACCGCCACTCCTGGCGACGGCGGACCAGCTGCTCCGCCTCGAACCAATCCTGCTGGTCGTGGCCGTGCGCGCCGCCGCGCCGCTCAAACAGCTCGTAGGCGACGCGGGCGATCTCCTGCCGCAGCGCGGTGTCGGAGAGCGCCTGCGCTTGGGAGCGCTGACGCATCGCCGCCTGTCTCACCTGTGCCATGTGGCACCTCCTCTGTAGGCCCGCCGGTCAGGGGGGCCAGCTCCCTAGCGGTGTCCATTGAGATGCAGCCAGAAGAATACGGTGCCGAGCAGCACCAGCGACCCCAGGTTGATCAGGCCGACCCAGAGCCAGACCAGGCGGCGGGTGCGAAACCGGGACCAGAAGTAGAGCAGCCCCGTCCAGGTCACCACGCGGTTACCCAGCCAGAGCAACATCTTCAGCTTGGTCCCGATCCACAACCACGCCGGCCACATTAGGTAACAAGTGCCAGGCTGCTCTGTCGAACAGCGGCTGGGACGACCGCAACAGGTGTCAGACACCTTTCGACCTGTTGTCTCGCATCGGGAAAGGTGTCTGACACCTTTGGCCGCTCATCGAACGCGTCGCCCCCCGCAGCCAGTGCGCAGCACACTGACCCGCAGCTCGCGTGCCGGACTGTTGGCGAGGGGATCATCGGTGCGGCAGCTGTTCGGCGAACGCGGCGGGGTCCGTGGTCGGGAGCTTGCAGACGTACCGCTCGCACACGTAGGCGGTGGCCTGGCCGTCCAGGGCTCGCTGCTGCGCGACGTACGGGGCCAGCGACTCGATCAGGCGGCCCGCCGCCCCATCCGGATGGAGCACCGTGACGACCCGGGGCAGAAACCGCTCGTGCAGCACGCGCAGGAAGCGGCGGGTGGCGGCGTCCGTCGGATCGCCGGCGATCACCACCTCGCTCGCCGGCCCCAGGGCGAACTCCGCCGCGCTGAGCATCTGCGTGAAGCCGAACGGCTCGCGCGCCACATCACGGCTGAAGGCCTCGACCGTGCGCCGGCCGATGTCCTCGAAGCGCGCCTCCGCGGTCAGCCGGCCGAGCCGCAACAGCACCAGCGCCGCCACCGAGTTGCCCGACGGGGTCGCCCCGTCGTGCACGTCCTTGGATCGGACGATCAGCGGCTCCTCCGCCGTATCGCGGAACAAGAACCCGCCGCCCTCCGCATCCCAAAAGCGATCGATCATCTGCGCGGCCAGGCGCGTGGCGTGCGCGAGCCACTGGGGGTCGAAGTCCGCCTCATAGAGCTCCAGCAGCCCCTCGCAGAAAAACGCGTAGTCTTCCAGCGTGCCGGCGTAGCGGGCCTCCGCCTCCCTGAACCGGCGCAGCAGGCGCCCGTCGCGCATGAGCGAGGTCAGGACAAATCGCGCCGCGCGCTGAGCCGCGTCCAGGTAGCGCGGCTCATCCAACGTGGCGGCGCCGTAGGCCAGCGCGGCGATCATCAAGCCGTTCCAGGACGTGAGGATCTTGTCGTCCCGGTGCGGGCGCACCCGCCGTGAGCGCTCGGCGAGCAGCTGCTCCCGCGCGGCCGCCAGCCGACGGCGCAGCGCCTCCGGATCGCCTCCCGTGAGCGTGGCGAAGGCCTCGAGCGGCTGCGCCACGTGCAGGATGCTGGCGCCGTGTTCGACGTGGCCTTCCGCCGTCACGCCATAGAACCGGGTGAACAGCTCGCCCTCCTCCGGCCCCAGCACGCCGATCACCTCGCGGGGCGTCCACACGTAGAACTTGCCTTCCTCGCCTTCGCTGTCCGCATCCTCGGCGGAGTAAAACCCGCCCTGGGAATCGGTGAGATCTCGGAGGACGTAGGCGAAGATGCCGCGCGCGACCTCGGCGTGCGCCGGGTTGTGGGTCACGCGGAAGGCCTCCAGGAACGTTCGGGCGAGCAGCGCCTGGTCGTACAGCATCTTCTCGAAATGGGGCACCAGCCAGCGGGCGTCGGTCGAGTACCGATGGAACCCGCCGCCGAGCTGGTCGTGGATGCCGCCGCGCGCCAGGTGGTCGAGGGTGGTGGTCACCATCTCCAGCGCTTGGGCGCGGCCGGTCCGCGCCCCGAAGCGCAGCAGGAAGGACAGCTCATGGCTGCGCGGAAACTTCGGCGCGCTGCCGAACCCGCCCTCCACCGAGTCGAACCCGCCCACCGCCTGGTTGAACGCCGCCTCCAGCACGTCGGGCGTGATGGCCCCGGGAGCGGCGGCCCCGGCGAGCTGCTGGGTCAAAGCCGCTGTGAGGGACTCGGCTGACGCCAGGATGTCCGGCTGCTTCTGCTCCCACGCCTCGGCCACCGAGGTGAGCACCTCCCGCAGGCTGGGCATGTTCCAACGGCGCTCAGGGGGGAAATAGGTGCCGCCGAAAAACGGCTTGCGCTCCGGCGTGAGGAAAACGGTCAGCGGCCAGCCGCCGTGCCCGGTGAGCGCCGTGACGGCGTGCATGTACACCTGGTCCACGTCCGGGTGCTCCTCGCGGTCCACCTTGATGCTGACGAATCGCTGGTTGAGCAGGGCGGCGAGCTCCGGATCCTCAAACGATTCCCGCTCCATGACGTGGCACCAGTGACAGGTCGAATAGCCGATGGAGAGGAAGATGGGCTTGCCCTCCGCCCGCGCCTTGGCGAACGCCTCCTCGCCCCATGGGTACCAGTCGACGGGGTTGTGCGCGTGCTGCAAGAGGTAGGGGCTCTTCTCGTGAATCAGCCGGTTCGGCTGGCGTGAGGCGACGGGTTCGGATGGTGTCATCAGGGTATCCGACGGCTGGCAGCCGGCCACCCAGCAGGCCGCCAGCACCACGTTGAGGGCTCGAATGACTGCACGGCTCACGAGGGCGTACGCGCCGGTTGGGTGGCGCCGGCCGCCGGTGACGCGCGGGCGGCGCGCAGCCGGCGTTGCAGCAGCCAGACCGCGGTGATGGCCAACAGCACCGCGATCACGCGCAGCAGGTTGGCCAGGTCGGTCAGCGTCTGGCCCAGGTACACCCATAAGAACATTGACGGGATCAACCCCACCAGCGTTCCGAGCGCGAAGGCGCCCAGGGACACGCTGGAGCAGCCCAAGACCAGGTTCTGGATGTCGTAGGGGAAGTTCGGCACCAGCCGAACCCACAGCACGGCCTGGAACCCCTGCCGGCCCAACCGCGCGTCCCAGGTCGCCAGCCGGCCCTTCAAGAGCATCTGGATCGCTTCGCGCCCGCATGTGCGCGCCAGCACGAATTGGCCGCACGCCCTGATGACCGCCGCGATCAACGTCAGCGCCCCGCCCCCCCACACGCCGAACAACAGCCCCCCGGCCATGCCCATCACGCTGATCGGCAGGGGCACCAGCGGCTGGGCATAGAGCAGGAAGAAGGCCAGGGGCGACCACCACCCCCAGGCGAGCACCGCCGCGCGCACCTGCTCCGGCGTCAGTCGGCTCCAGGGAATCCCCAGCCGCTGCACGATCCCCAGCAGCGCCGCCATCCCCAGGACACAGCCGCCGAGCTTGACCCCTGTCCATTGCGCCCGCGTCATCAACCTTGTATCTTACCTCGTCCCCAGAACTTCGTCCACCTGCCCGGCTGTCGCGGCGGGTGGCCAGGCCCCGCCCCGCGATCGGCCCCGCTGCCTGGCCTGCGGGAGCTGGCCGCGTGGCTCAGCAGCGTTTGCCTGCCGAGAGCGGCTGCACAGGCAAACGCTGGATTCGCCCCGCGGCCACTCCCTCCGGCCAGGGACGCGTGCCATACGCGTGCAAACGATCCGCTGATTCGGACACTGGGTGGCGCGTTGACAGCGTCGAGTGCCCATGTTAGAGTTGGGTTCCTCTATGCTGCCCCGTGTGTCCGTCCAACATCGCCTCATCAACCTGCTCTACCCTCAGGCGTGTCTCCTGTGTCATCTGCGGCTCGACACCCCAGAGACCGGGACTCGGCTCGAGGGGCCGCTGCTCTGCCCGGCCTGCCAAGCGGCGTTGATCCCCAATCGTCCCCCGCTGTGCCTCCGGTGCGGGCTGGGCCTGTCCGGCGCGTTCGACGCCCGCCTGGCCTGCCGCCGGTGCGCGACACAGCCCCCGCCCTTTGAGAGCGCCCGGGCTCCCTGGCAGTACACCGGGCTGGTGCGGCAGGCGATCCGCCAGTTCAAGTACCATCGGCGATGGCGCCTCGGCCGGTGGCTGGCGGACGAGATGGTCCAGGCCGCCGGCGCGGCTTGGACCTTCCAGGACATCGCGATGGTCGTGCCGGTGCCGCTCCACTGGCTGAAGCGCTGGCTGAAGGGATTCAATCCGGCCGCCCACCTGGCCGCGCCCGTCGCCCGCGCCCTGGGCAAGCCGTGCGTCCCCGGCGCCTTGCGGCGGACGCGCTGGACCGCCACGCAGACCCGCCTGGCCGGGCGGGCCAGGCGGCGGAACGTCCGCGGCGCCTTTACGGCGCAGGCGCGCTGGGTGCGCGACCGCACGGTGCTGCTCGTCGATGACGTGCTGACCAGCGGCGCCACCGCCGGCGCATGCGCGTCGGCGCTGAAGGCCGCGGGCGCCACCCGCGTCCTCGTGCTCACCGCAGCTAGAACTCCCCTCCCATGAGTGACAAGGCGCTCAGGGCTCAGGGCTCTGGGCTCGGAGCAGTTGCCCACAGCCCGGAGCCCACAGCCCAGAGCCATACCTTGCAATCTCCCCGATGAGGATTCTGCGCGCCTACGTGCTGCGGGAGCACCTCTCACCGTTTCTCGTGACCATGGGCGGGCTGACGGCGGTGCTGCTGATCGGCAACATCATCAAGTTCACGGACCTTGTCGTGTCCAAGGGGGTCAGCCTCTTCGACATCCTGCGGCTGTTGCTCTACCTCATCCCCTACATGCTCAGCTTCACGGTGCCGATGGCCTGCCTGGTGGCGATCGTGCTCGCGTTCGGGCGGCTGAGCACCGACTACGAGCTGATCGCCATGCGCGCGTCCGGCATCGCGCCGTTGCGCCTCGTCGCCCCGCTGATCCTCGTCGGCGTCGTGATCAGCGCCGCGCTGCTCATCATCAACGACCGGCTGGTGCCGGCCTCGCACATCGCGTTCCGCAAGCAGCTGAAGGCCATCGGCGTCAAGCGGCCGACCGCCTACCTGGAAGCCGGCACGTTCATCCGGGAGTTTCCTCCCTACGTCATCTTCGTCTACTCGGTCGAGGGCCAGAAGCTCTACAACGTCCGCATCTACGAGCCGCAGCCCAACGGCCCGACGCGGACGATCATCGCCGACCGGGGCCAGTTCGAGCGGCTGGAGGACAAGCGGGGCGTGAAGCTGAAGCTCTACGACGGCACGGTGGATGAGTGGGACCCGCTCAACCCCGGCACCTTCTACAAGGTCACCTTCACCACCTACGCGATGACCCTGCGGGCCGACCAGGAGGCGGGGCGGATCGGCAGAAAGCTGAAGGAGATGACCTTCAAGGAACTCGCACAGCAGCGGCGGCAGCTGGCCGCGGAGGGCGTCGCCACGCTGCCGGTGAGCCTCGAGCTGCACCGGAAGATCGCCGCTTCCTTCGCCGCTTGCGTCTTCGTCCTCTTCGGGCTCGCGTTCGGGCTGCGGCTGGCCCACCATGAGCGGCTGGTCAGCTTCGTCTGGATCCTGGGCGTCTTCGTCTGCTACTACCTGGCCTCGGTCGGCGCCAACGCGATTGCGCTCAAAGGGTGGCTGCCGGCATGGGGCTCGATATGGCTGCCCAATATGATCGGCGGAGCGATCAGCGGCGTGCTCCTCCTCAGGGCCGTCCGCCAGTAAGCGCGACGCAGAAGATGACCACACCTCGCCACGTTGCCACGTCGCCACGTCGCCACTTCGATGCGGATTCTTGATCGTTACTTGGCCCGTCAGCTGCTGCCGGTGTGGCTCTGGTGCCTGGCGGTGTTCCTCTTCTTGAGCTGCCTCATCGACCTTTTCGAGCACCTGGACGAGATCCTCCGCTACCACATCCCCACTGAGACCGTCGTGACCTATTACCTCAACTTCATGCCCCTCATCTTCGTCCGCGCCTCCCCGCTGGCGCTGTTGCTGGCGGGCGCCTTCGTCGGCTCGCGCCTGGCGCGCCATCAGGAGCTGTTGGCCATGAGCGCCAGCGGCACCAGCCTGCTGCGGGCCAGCGTGCCCTTCCTCTTCATCGGCTGGCTGGTCAGCCTGGGGGTCTTCCTGGTCAACGACCGCCTCGTGCCGCAGACGACGATCGTCTACGAGCGGCTGCGGCTGGAGGCCTTCCGGGGGCGCGATGCGCAGGAGCGCATCGAGAACGTGGCCATCATGGACTCCTTCAACCGGCTCTACCACGCGCGGGAGCTTTCCCTGCGCGAGCAGGAGCTCTCCGACCTGACGATCCTGGAGCATGACTGGCAGAATCGCCCCACGAAGAGCCTCTACGCGCAGCGCGCCATCTGGACCAAGCACGGGTGGCTGTTGCTCTACGGGACCATCTACCGGGTGGGGCCGCGCGGGATCATCCGGGGCGATCCGGAATCGTTTGTGGAGCGGTTGATCGGCTACCCCGTCACCCTGGAGTCGTTCATTCAGCCGGAGGCGCGGCCCGACACGATGCGCTACGGGCAGCTGCGCCTGCTCATCACCCGCCTGAAACGCACCGGGATGACGCAGGTGCGGCGCTACGCCGTGGAGCTGGCGTCCAAGCTGACGCTGCCGCTCATGAATCTCGTGGTGTGCCTGATCGCGTTCGCCGGCTCCACGCAGCCTTCGCTGCGCGGCCACCTGCGGGGGCTGGGGCTGAGCCTCGGCTGGGGGCTGTTGTACTACTTCGGGGTGGGATTGGGCGAGGGCATGGCGAAACGCGGGATGCTCGCCCTGCCGGCCGTGGTCGGGGTGTGGACGCCGCACCTGTTGGCGTGCTGGTGGTGCCTCAAGGTGCTGAGACGAACCCCCTGAAAAAGGAAAAAGTGCCAGGCACTTCGCCGGTTCAGATTT
>CAZKXY010000053.1:0-8119 GCA_964556925.1 uncultured Planctomycetales bacterium
ACATGAGTTTTCCACAGATGCGCCAAAGTTTTAACCGGCGAAGTGCCTGGCACTTTTTGTTGTTGGGGTTCGCCCTGGCCGGCTGCGGGGAAGGCGGCATCGGGGCCGACTGGAAGCGGCTCGAGCCCGGCATCGAGGCGGCAGACTTTGCGTTGCCGACGCTCGATGGCCAGACGGTGACGCTGGCCGGCCTGCGGGGGCGCGTTATCATCATGGAGTTCTGGGCCACCTGGTGCGGCCCGTGCCGGTTCTCGCTCCCGTCGCTTGAGGTGATTGCGAAGCGCTACGCGGATCGCGGCGTGGCGGTATTGCTCATCAACGAGGGGGAGCCGGCCGACGTCGTGCGCGCCTGGAGCGGCAAGCGGTTTCCGACCTGCGCCATCCTGCTGGACGCGTCGCAGGCGATCGGCACGTTGTATGACGTGCAGGGCATCCCCCAGTTGTTCGTCGTGGATCCGGAGGGGCGGCTGATCTACACGCACGACGGCTACGGCGGCGGCCTGGAGCGCACTCTCTCCTTGATCCTCGACGGGATGCTGGGACCGCCTGCCGCGTCGGATGTCTGACCGGCTCCTGCTCCATGGAATCGCGGCGGAGTGCCGCCTTGGCGTCTCTGACTGGGAACGCGAGCGCCCCCAGACGGTGGGGGTCGATGTGGAGCTGGCGATCGACGCCAAGACCGCGGCGAAGCAGGACGCCATCGCGGCCGCCGTGGATTACAGCCGGGTGGTCACGACGGTGAAGACCGTCGCGCAAGGCACGTCGTTCGCGCTGCTGGAAACGTTGGCGGAAGCCCTCGCCTCACGGCTGCTGGCGGAGTGCGCGGCGAGGTGGATTCGCGTGCGGGTCAAGAAGAAGGCGCTTCCGGGGATTGACTACGCGGCGGTGGAAGTGGAGCGGACCGTTCGCCGGCTGCGGCGGGGACGTGTGCGCGAGAACCGGCGCCCCGCGCGGTCGGGCGCCCAATAGGTCGCCACGGAACGGTTAGTTTCCCACATCCGCACCGACGTGACCGGCAGCCCCTGAGATGCCGCGTAGTTGAAGATCAGCTCGGCGATGGCCTCGGCGGTGGGGTTCGCGTCGAGGAGGAACACCGGCTCGCCGCGTTGCCGTAAGACCGGCGCGACCGGATCCCGTCGGTTGAGCAGCATCTTGTGGTCGAGCTCGCGGTCGATCCAGGTCTGAATCGTCTGCTTGATCTCCTCGAAGTCCCGCACCATCCCCCGCGCATCCAGCGTGTCGCTGCCCAGCTCGATCTCCACCTTCCCGTTGTGGCCGTGCAGGTAGCGGCACCTGCCCTCGTAGTTGAGCAGCCGATGCCCGTAGCAGAACTCGATGGCTCTCGTGACCGCATACATCAGGCGATGAGCTGCCCGCCGTCCACGAACACGACCGAGCCGGTCATGAAGTCGGTGCCTTCAATCAGGAAGAGCACGGTGTTGGCGACATCCTGCGGGCTGCCCCAGCGCTTCAGCGGCACGCGGCGGGCGATCCGGGCTTTGGTCGCGGCGCTCATGGCGTCCGGGGCCAGGATCGGGCCCGGTGCGACCGCGACCACCTGAATCCGGGGCGCAAGCTCCTTCGCCAGCGCCCTGGTCAGGCCGATGACCCCGGCCTTGGATACGCAGTAGGGCAGGTACTCCCGGTAGGGACGCACGCCGGCCCAATCCGTGAGGTTGAGGATCTTCCCCCCATCGCCCCGCCGCATGAGCCGGCTGGCGTACAGCGCGCAGAGAAACGGCCCCTTGAGGTTCGTGTTCAGCGCGCGGTCCCAGTCGCGCTCGGTCAGCCGGTCAAAGGGCGTCCGGTTGAAGACTGCGGCGCTGTTGACCAGCACGTCGAGCCGGCCGAAGCGCCGCGCAATCCGGTCGATGAGCCGCTTGACATCGGCGGCGTCGGCGAGATTCGCCCGCACGGCCATGGCCTCGGTGCCGTGCTGCTGGATGGCTCTGACCGTTTGCTCGGCGTCCTGGGCGGAGGTGCGGTAGGACACCACGAGGCGGGCTTGGCGCTGCGCGAGCGTCAAGGCGATCGCCCGGCCGACGCGGCGGATGCCGCCGGTGACCAAGACGACCCGGCCCTCAATGTTCATCTCCACGTGACGTCTGTTCACGGTTCACGGTTGAAGGTTCAAAGGAAGTCCTGGACCTGGAACCTTGAACCTCGAACCTGGAACAGAGCGCCCACGGTCCTGTTGTGAGGCGCTCTACGCGATGGGGCCGTGCGGGAAGTGACGCTGCAGATCTTCCGCCATCTTGTTGATGGCCTGGGCGAGGTCCTGCAAGACGTCCCCCTCCCGCAGGGTGATCCGCTGGCTGAAGTCGCCCCTGCCGATGGCCTCCAGCGTCTGCTTCAGGCGCTTCATCGGCCCGACCACGCGATGGCTGTGGCGGATGCCGAGGAAGAACACCAAGGGGATGGCCAGCAGGAGCTCGATGAGCAGCGTCGCGGCCACGGCGAGCAGGGAAGCCGTCAACAGCGGCGTGTAGCGCGTGTCCTCCGGCAGGTAGAGGTTTTTCCAGAGCAGGCTGGAGGAGAGCAGGCAGCTGATGACGGCGATGACGAGGATGACAGTGAAAAGGTGGCTCACGAACCGCAGCTGGTAGCCGCGGTCCACGAGGTACTGGCGCCGTTTGTACGCAGACCCCGCCATCTGTTCCACCAGTATAACAAAACCCCTGAAAAGGTGTCAGACACTTTTCAAAGCGGGAAAGGTGTCTGACACCTTCCGCACCTGCTGGGGCGTGGGTTGACTTTTCTTCCTCGCTTTGTTACGCTCACACTGACGTGTCGCCATGGATGCCGCCTTCCTCACGTGCCGTCTGCGCGCTGGTCAGCGGCGGGCTGGACAGCGCCGCGCTCCTTCATCGGCTGCTGGCCGCTGGCCGACGGGTGGCGCCGCTCTACCTCCGCTGCGGCTTCGGCTGGGAACCGGCTGAGCTGTCGTGGCTGCGCCGCGTGCTCCGCGCCCTCCGTTGCCCGCGTCTGGCTCCCTTGCGCATCGTTGAGCTGCCCCTGCGATCTGTCTACGGCCCGCACTGGAGTCTGACCGGGCGGGGAGTCCCCGGCGCCGCGACAGGGGACGCGGCGGTCTACCTGCCAGGCCGCAACGTGCTCCTGGTGGCCCACGCCGCGGTGGCGTGCGCCCCGCGCCGGATCAGCGCCATCGCGCTGGGCCTGCTCAAGGGCAACCCGTTCGGTGACGCCTCGCCGCAGTGTCTGCGCCTCATGAGCCGGTGCCTGACCCTGGCGCTTGGCCGGCCCATCCGCGTGCTGGTCCCCTTGCGCCGCTTCACCAAAGCCCAGCTCATCCGCCGCGCCGCCTCTGTGCCCCTCGCCCTGACGTTTTCCTGCCTGCGTCCCGTCGGCCGGCGCCATTGCGGCCGCTGCAACAAGTGCGCGGAGCGGCAGAAAGCTTTTCTTCGGGCCCAGATTGCCGATCCCACCCGGTATGCAAGCCGGAAAAAAGGGACCGGTTCTGCTCTGTCGAACAGCCGCGGTTCCAGAGCACAAAGTGTCAGACACGTTTCCCGCTGCGAGACGACAGGCCGAAAGGTGTCTGACACCTGTTGCGGTCGTCCCGGCAGCTTTTCGACAGAGCAGACCGGTTCTATTTCTTCGGGCGGACACCGATGGAAAAAATAG
Organism: uncultured Planctomycetales bacterium; assembly: GCA_964556925.1. GTDB lineage: Bacteria > Omnitrophota > Gorgyraeia > Aquiviventales > Aquiviventaceae > CAZKXY01. The sequence goes on from CAZKXY010000053.1 coordinate 3,646, forward strand.
ACCCGGTCCCACTTTTCTCTTCGATCGGAAAGAAAGTTCTCATGGCGGTCACTGGACTCATTCTGTTCGGGTTCGTGGTCGGCCACCTGCTGGGCAACTTGCAGATCTTCGCCGGCCCGGACGCGATCAACGGCTACGCGCGCAAGCTGCGGCATCTCGGCCCAGGGCTCTGGCTCATCCGCGCCTTCCTGCTCCTGTCGGTGGGCGCGCACATCTGGACGTCGATCAGCCTGGCGCGGGAGAACGCGGCCGCCCGCCCCATCCGGTACCGCCGTTTCCGCCCCGCCGAGACGACGCTGGCCGCGCGCGCGATGATGGGCTCTGGCGTGTTGGCGCTGGCCTACCTCCTCTATCACCTGCTGCATTTCACCGTTCGCGTCACGGATCCTGAGCTGGCCCACCTGCCGGACCCGCTCGGCGGCCATGACGTGTACACGATGATGGTCCGGGGGTTCCAGCACCGGTTCGTCTCGCTCGCCTATCTCATCGGCGTGGGGATGGTGTGCGCGCACCTCAGCCACGGAGCCGCCAGCGCCTTCCAGACGCTCGGCCTGAGCAACGAGCGCACCCTGGCAGGCCTGGAGGTGGCCAGCCGCCTGATCGCGTGGCTCATCTTCATCGGATACGCCTCGATCCCGCTCGCGGTCTTGTTCGGCTGCATCGAACCCCGCACCTTCCGATGACCTTAGACGCCAAGGTCCCTCCAGGGCCGCTGCCGGAGAAGTGGGACCGCCACCGCCGGGCGCTGAAGGCGCTGCGTCCGTCGGAGGCAGGAGCCTACCGCGTCCTCATTGTGGGGACGGGCCTGGCCGGTGCGTCGGCCGCCGCGACCCTTGGCGAGCGGGGGTTTCAGGTCGAGGTGTTCTGCTTCCAGGACAGCGCGCGCCGGGCGCACAGCATCGCCGCGCAGGGCGGCATCAACGCGGCGAAGAACTACCCCAAGGACGGCGACAGCATCGAGCGGCTCTTCGCGGACACGATCAAGGGCGGCGACTTCCGGTCGAGGGAGGCGAACGTCTATCGCCTCGCGCAGGTCAGCAACGCGATCATCGACCAGTGCGTGGCCCAGGGCGTGCCGTTCGCCCGGGAGTATGACGGCTCCCTGGCCAACCGGTCGTTCGGCGGCGTGAAGGTGCGCCGGACGTTCTACGCGCGCGGGCAGACCGGCCAGCAGTTGCTGCTGGGCGCCTACCAGGCCATGATGCGCCAGGTCGAGGCGGGCCGCGTGCGGCTCCATCCGCGGACCGAGATGCTGGACCTCGTCGTGGCGGACGGCGAGGCGAGAGGCATCATCGTGCGGGACCTCGTCGCCGGCGCCGTCGAGGCGTATGCGGGCGACGCCGTCGTGCTGGCGACCGGCGGGTACAGCACGGTCTACTACCTCTCGACGAACGCCAAGGGCTGCAACGTCACCGCCACGTACCGCGCCTACCGGCGCGGCGCGTACTTCGCGAATCCCTGCTTCACCCAGATCCACCCCACCTGCATCCCCCTGGGCACCCCGTCCCAGGCCAAGCTCACCCTGATGTCGGAGTCGCTGCGCAACGACGGGCGCATCTGGGTGCCCACGCGGCCTGGCGACCGGCGGCCGGCCGACCAGATTCCGGAGGAGGAGCGCGACTACTACCTCGAGCGGCGCTACCCCAGCTACGGCAACCTCGCGCCGCGAGACATCGCCTCGCGGGCCGCCAAGGCGGTCTGCGACGAGGGCCTCGGCGTCGGCCCGGGCGGCCAGGGCGTCTACCTGGACTTTCGCGACGCGATCCGGCGGCTTGGCCGCAAGACGATCGAGGAGCGCTACGGCAACCTCTTCGCCATGTACCACGAGATCACAAACGAGGATGCGTACGCGGCGCCGATGCGCATCTACCCGGCGCCCCATTACACGATGGGCGGGCTCTGGGTCGATTACAACCTCATGAGCAACCTGCCGAGGCTGTTCGTGATCGGCGAAGCCAACTTCTCCGACCATGGCGCCAACCGCCTCGGCGCCAGCGCCCTGATGCAGGGCTTAGCCGACGGCTACTTCATCCTGCCCTCCACGCTGGCCGACTATCTCGCGGCCCGCCCCGCCCCAGGGGGCGGGGCCCGTCGGCCTGCGCAGGAGAGCCCGGCGCATCCGGCGTTCGGCGCCGCGCGCCAGGGGGTGCAGGAGCGCACCCGGCGGCTGCTCGGCCGGAAAGGCACGCGGCCGGTTGATGAGTTTCACCGCGAGCTGGGCAAGCTCATGTGGGATGAGTGCGGCATGTCGCGCAGCGCGCAGGGGCTGACCCGGGCGCTGGCGGAGATCCCCCGCCTGCGGGAGGCGTTCTGGAAGGACGTCGCCGTGCTGGGCGGCGGCGAGGAACTCAACCAGGCGCTCGAGAAAGCCGGGCGCGTGGCCGACTTCCTGGAGTTCGCCGAGCTCCTCTGCCGGGACGCCCTCCACCGCGAGGAGTCCTGCGGCGGCCACTTCCGCGTCGAGCACCAGACGCCTGACGGCGAGGCCCAGCGCAACGACGCGCAGTTCTGCTACGTCGCGGCCTGGCAGTTCCAAGGCGACGACCAGGCGTCCGTCCTCCATCGCGAGCCGCTCACCTTCGAGGCGGTGCCCTTGAGCGAGCGCAGCTACAAATGAGCGGTCAGCGGCCAGTGGTCAGTGATGAGCGACGGGTGGCGAGTGACGTCATGAATCTCACGCTGGTCGTCTGGCGGCAGAAGGACGCCCAGGATCCCGGGCGCTTCGAGACGTACGAGGCGAGGGACGTCAGCCCGGATCTGTCGTTCCTCGAGATGCTCGACCTGGTCAACGACCAGCTGATCCGGCAGGGGATCGAGCCCATCGCGTTCGATCACGACTGCCGCGAGGGGATCTGCGGCTCTTGCGCGATGATGATCAACGGCTTCGCGCACGGCCCGGAGCCGGCGGTCGCCGCCTGCCAGCTCTACCTGCGCCACTTCAAGGACGGCGAGACGATCACCATCGAGCCGTGGCGGGCCAAGGCGTTCCCGGTCATCAAGGACCTCATCGTGGACCGCAGCGCCTTCGACCGGATCATCCAGGCCGGCGGCTACGTCTCGGTCACCACCGGCCAGGCGCCGGAAGCCAACTCGATCCCGGTGCCAAAGCCGGCCGCCGAATCGGCGATGGACGCCGCCGCCTGCATCGGCTGCGGCGCGTGCGTCGCCGCCTGCCCCAACGCCTCCGCCATGCTGTTTGTCGCCGCGAAAATCTCCCACTTGGCCACGCTGCCGCAGGGCCAGGTGGAGCGGAAGCAGCGCGTGGTGCGCATGGTGAAGCAGATGGACCACGAAGGCTTCGGCAACTGCACCAACCACTACGAGTGCATGGCCGCCTGCCCCAAGTCCATCCACGTCAAGTTCATCGCCCGCCTCAACCGCGAGTACCTCCGCGCCGCCCGCACGCACCCGAGCCGGCCAGGCGAACACAGTGGGAGTAGCCACTGAGCGCGCTCTTCGACGCGCAGTTCGTGCAGAACGTCCGCCTCATTCGAAGGTGGTCGTGAAAAAGGTACCGGTTCTCTTTTTGGTCATGCGGCGTGGAAACATGAGAACCGGTACCAATTGACTGGACAGCGATGTCGCGGAGAACGCGTCGGATCTTGATTCTATTGATGCTCGCGCAATTGCATGACACGCTTCACCGTCGAGAAAGGCCGTCATGCTGATTTGCGAGGCTCAATAGAACCGAGCGATAATGACGAAATGTTTGCTACCTGGTGGAAATCTCAAGACACGTCGTTAGGGGATCGCATGAAATTCTTCGTCATTGTCGGCAGACATGCTGTCGAATACGCGTTGCCGGATGCGGCGCTACGGCAGTGGCGGGTGTAGCGCGGTGCGCGTACGGTTCAAGACGGCCAACGGATCGTTCGAGGTGGCCTTCGAGGATAACTCCATTGCTGCGGCGATCGTGCAGCGGCTGCCGATTGCCTCGACAGTCATGCGGTGGGGGGAGGAGATCTACTTCGAGGTGCCGGTGAAGATGGCGAACACGAGGCCGACGCGCGAGGTGCAGGTCGGCGATATCGGGTACTGGCCGGAGGGCCCGAGCCTGTGCATTTTCTTCGGCAGGACCCCGGCCTCAAAAGGGAATGAGCCGCGCCCCGCAAGTGATGTGACGATCGTGGGGCATACCGACGCCGACCCCAAGCTCCTCCGCGCCATCCGCGAGGGCACCCCGATCGCCGTCACAGAGCCGCTCGGGCTATAAATATTGATTTACATAAAAACATATTTATGATAAGCTTTGGCTGGAGGTAAAGCGATGCACAGGACGACGGTGATGCTCGACGACGAGCTGTATCGCGCCGTCAAACGGAAAGCGGTGGATCGAGGACGCCCGATGCGTGCGCTGGTCGAGGAAGCCGTTCGGCGCTATCTCGGAATGGCCCAAGGGCGCACGCGGGTCACCCGCCAGAAGTTCCGCGTCTTCCAGGCGCGCGTGCTCGGCTCCTTGCGGCGTGAGGACATC
>CAZKXY010000054.1:0-7963 GCA_964556925.1 uncultured Planctomycetales bacterium
TCATCGATGGGACCGACAACTTTCCCACCCGCTACCTCGTCAACGACGCCTGCGTGTTCCAGAAGAAGCCGAACATCTACGGCTCGATCTTCCGGTTCGACGGCCAGGCCACGGTGTTCTTCCCCTTCAAGGGCCCCTGCTACCGCTGCCTCTACCCGGAGCCGCCGCCGCCCGGCATGGTGCCGAGCTGCGCCGAGGGCGGGGTCTTGGGGGTGCTGCCCGGGATCATCGGCCTGATCCAAGCGACCGAGGCGGTGAAGCTCATCATCGGCAAAGGCGAGCCGCTGATCGGGCGGCTGCTGCTCTACAACGCGCTGAAGATGGAGTTTCGGGAGGTGAAACTGCAGCGCAACCCGGGCTGCCCGGTCTGCGGACAAGCGCCCACCATCAGGGAGCTGATTGACTACGAGGAATTTTGCGGCGTGGGCCGGGGGGCCGAGGCGCAGGCGGGCGCCCACAGCGAGTACGACCTGGGCCCCGGCGAGGTCAAGGCGCTGGTGGAGCGCGGCCCGAAGGTCGTCCTGTTGGATGTGCGCGAGCCGCACGAGTTCGAGATCGTCCGGATCGAGGGGGCCACGCTCATCCCGCTCTCGGAGCTGCACCTGCGCACGAACGAGCTCGATACGGCGGACACCATCGTGACCTATTGCCATCACGGGCAGCGCAGCCTGCAGGCGATCAAGACGCTGGAGCGCTTCGGCTTCAAGAAGCTGAAGCACCTCCGGGGCGGCATCGACGCCTGGGCCTGCGAAGTGGATCCGGACATGGCCAGGTATTAGCGCATCTCCACATCTTGAGCATCTTCCGGGACCGTTTCTCTTTTTCCCGTAGTCAAGCGACCTGCCCGCCGGCAGGCAGGTAGGAAAAAGAGAAACGGTCCCTTATTTGTATCAGGTATAGTTAAGTTATCGGTCATGACCGCGCCGATACGCATCCTCTTGATCGAGGACGAGCCAGCGGATGTCGAGCTGTTGCGGCAGGCGATCGCGGCCAACCTGGAAACTCCGATGGCGCTGGCGGTCGCCGACCGGCTCGCCGCAGGGCTCGCCCGACTGGCCGCCGATCCGGTGGATGTCCTGGTGCTGGACTTGCGCCTCCCGGACAGCCAGGGGCTTGCCACCCTGGAGCAGGTGCGCGCGGAGGCGCCGCAGGTGCCCATCGTGGTGTTGACCGCCTCGGATGACGAGGAGGCGGCCCTGCGGGCGCTGCAGCGCGGCGCGCAGGACTACCTCGTCAAGGGCTATGTCCATGTGTTCCCGAAATTGTTAGGGCACACCCTCCGCTATGCCATCGAGCGGCATCAGGTTGAGTTCGAACGGGTGCAGCTTCAGCAGCGCCTGAACCAGGCCCAGAAGATGGAGACCGTGGGCCGGTTCGCCGGCGGGATCGCGCACGACTTCAACAACTACCTCCAGGTGATCCTCGGCTTCGCGTGGCTCATCCGCACCCGGCGCGCGCATGACCAGGAGCTGCTGGGCGACCTGCACGAGATCGTCCACGCCGCCGAGAGCGCCTCCGGCATCGTGGGGCAGCTGTTGACCTTCAGCCGGCGCCAGCCGCTCCAACCGAAACAGGTCGATATCAACCAGGCGGTGCGGGGCATGGAGCGGCTGCTGGCGCAGTTCGTCGGCGAGCGGATCCGCGTGGAGCTCCGCTTGGCGGAGGAGCCGCTGATCGTCACGATCGACCCCACCGGGCTGGAGCAGATCCTCATGAACCTGTCCGCCAACGCGCGCGACTCGATGCCGCAGCATGGGCGGCTGACCATCTCCGCGTCGCCCGTCACCCTGGATGCTGCCTTCAGGCGGCGGCACCCCTGGTGCACGAAAGACGGCGAGTCCGTGCGGCTGTCCGTCCAAGATACGGGCACCGGGATGGCTCCGGAGGTGGTCACGCACCTCTTCGAGCCGTTTTTCACGACCAAGCACACCGGCCGGGGCACCGGCCTGGGGCTGGCGGTCGTGTACAGCCTCGTCCAGCAGCACGACGGCCTGATCGATGTCGAGACCACGCTGGGGTGCGGCACGACGTTCCATCTCTACTTCCCTCGCGCGGCGGTGTCGGCGCCGGAGCCGCTCGCGCTCACGACACCCCCTGCGCCTGCCTCGGCCTGGGAGGCGGGCGATGGGGCCAGCGCCGGGCAGCCGCGCAGGCGGGTGCTCATCGTCGACGATGAGCCGCCCATTCTCTCCCTGTGCCAGCGGATCTTGGAGCCCGGCTATGAGGTCACGACGGTGACCTCGGGCCGCGCAGCCCTGGAGCGGTTGCGGCAGGCGTCCTACGACCTCCTGCTGACCGACCTCATCATGCCGGAGATGGACGGCTTTGAGCTGTTGGGGGAGGTCGGCAAGCTGCGCCACCGGCTGGCCGGCGTGCTGGCCATGACCGGCTCGATCACGATCGAGGCGGAGCAGCGGCTGCATGCCCTGCCGCAGCCCGCGCCGCTGCTCCGCAAGCCCTTCACGGCGCCGGCGTTGCTTGCGGCGGTCAGCCAATGCCTGAGTTCGCGCGGATGATCTCGGAGTCCACCCTCCTGCAGGTCCTGTTGAGCCTCCCGGACGGCATCGTCATCATCGACCAGCAGGGCAAGGCGGCGTTCGCCAACCCGGCCGCCGAAGCGCTCCTCGGGCGCACAGCCGGGGAGCTCATCGGGACCCTGTTTCCGTTTCCGCTGGCGCCGGGGGCCGCGCGCGAGTGCGATCTGAGCCGGCCGGGGCAGGAGCTTCGGATCGCGGAGATGCGGGCGGTGGAGACGGTGTGGGAAGGCCAGCCGGCGTTCCTCGCGTCGCTGCGGGACATCTCCGAGCGCAAGCGGAAGGAGCAGCTCAGGGACGAATTCGTCGGCAAGATCTCGCACGAGATGCGCACGCCCCTGACCGCGATCCGCGGGGCGGTGACCCTGCTCTTGAACCAGGCGCTGGGCGCGCTCAATGCCGAGCAGCGGGACTTCCTGGACACGGTCAGCCAGGATATCGACCGGCTGGCGCGGCTCATCAATAACATCCTGGACCTCTCAAAGCTGGAAGCCGGCAAGATGGACCTGCGCCGGCAGCGGATCGGGCTGGCCGAGCTGGTCGACCAGGTCTGCCGCTCCTCCCAGGTCATCCTGGGCCGGCGCCGCGTCGTGCGGTCCCTCGAGCCGGTGCCGCCGGTGTACGCCGACCGCTCCCTCATGGTCCAGGTGCTCGTCAACCTCCTCGGCAACGCGATCAAGTTCACCGCGCCGGATGGCACGATCGGATGGTCGCTGCGAGTGGACGGCGATCGGGTCCTCCTCGGCGTGCGCGATGACGGCCCGGGGATCGCGCCGGAGGTGCGCGGGCGGCTGTTCCAGAAGTTCGTCCAGATCCAACCCCAGACGCCCGGCCGGCCGTCGGGGACCGGGTTGGGATTGGCGATCTGCCGGGAGATCGTGGAGCTGCACGGCGGGACCATTACGGTGGCGTCCGAACCCGGGCGGGGCAGCACGTTCACCGTCACCCTGCCGGCCTACGAGCCGTCCCGGGAGTGCGAGCGGCTCTTCAACGCGCTCAAGGACTCATTGAGCCTGGGGCGCAGCGAGGTGAGTGTCCTGCTGATCGACTGCAGCGCCTTCCGGCAGTCGCCCAGATCGCGTGGTGAAGGAGGCGCGGATGAGTTGGTGCTCGAGTGCGAGAAGCTCGTGCGCGAGAACGTCTCGCGCGCCGATCACGTGCTGGTCGTGGAGCCGCTGCGCCTCGCGGTGCTGGCCGTGGCGGATCTCAGCGGGGCCGAGGCCATGCGCCGGCGGCTGCTCGGGGTCCTCGGCCGGTGGGCCGAGACGGCGCTCGGGCCGGCGAGCGCACGGGTCCGGATGGCGATTGCGACGTTCCCCCACGAAGGCGACACAGCCGATCAGCTCCTGACCGCTGCCCGCGCCAAGCTCCTCGCAGCGGGAGGATCGCCGCCATGACCCCCCGCATCCTCATCGTGGATGATGAACGCTCCATCGTCAAAGTCATCCGGAAGCAGCTGGAGATCGCCGGGTATGAGGTGGCGGTCAGCCTGGATGGGGAAGACGGGCTCGCCAAGGCCCAGGCCTGGCGGCCCGACGTGATCATTCTCGACGTGATGCTGCCGCGGGTGAACGGCTATGAGGTGTGCGCCACGCTGAAGGCCGACCAGGACCTGCGGCAGATCCCCATCCTCATGCTGACCGCCCGGGCCCAGCCGCCGGATCGGGAACAGGGGCTGCGCAGCGGCGCCGATATTTTCCTCACCAAGCCCTTCGACCTGGAAGATCTCCTGCGCCAGGTTCAGGCTCTCCTCAACGGCTCGTAAAGCGTAAAAGTGAAGTGCCAGGCACTTCGCCGGTTCAAATTCCAATTCTAACCGGGAAAGTGCCTGGCACTTTTTGGCTAGCGGGTGAGCTGGTGCTCGGCGTAGCGGCGGTAGAGGCTGTCGGCGTTGCGCAGGAGGTCCTTGTGACGGCCCTGCTCGGTGATGCGGCCGTCGTCCAGCACGACGACGACATCCGCATGCTGAATAGTGGACAGCCGGTGGGCGATGATGAGGGCGGTGCGTCCTTCCAACAGCCGGCTCAACGCCTGCTTGACCAGCTCTTCGGATTCCGCGTCCAGCGCTGAGGTCGGCTCATCCAGGATCACGATGGGCGCGTTCTTGAGGAAGGCCCGAGCGATCGCCAGCCGCTGCTTCTGGCCGCCGGAGAGCCGCGCGCCCCGCTCGCCGATCTCCGTCTGATACCCGCCGGGCAGCTGCTCGATGAACGTGTCCGCGAAGGCGGCGCGGGCGGCGGCGCGCATCGCCTCATCGGCGGCGTCGGGCCTGCCGTAGCGCAGGTTCTCCGCGATCGTCCCGCTGAACAGGATCGGCTCCTGCGACACCAGCGCAATCTGCTCGCGCAGCGACTTCAGCATCACGTCCCGGATGTCCGTCCCGTCGATCAGAATGCGCCCCCCGGTGACGTCGTAATAGCGGGGCAGCAGCTTCACCAGGGTGGATTTGCCGGCCCCGCTCGGCCCCACCAGCGCCACCATCGTTCCCGGCGCGATGCGAAGGGTCAAGCGCTCGAGCACGGGCTCGCGGCCTTCGTACTGGAAGCTGACGTCGTCGAAGACGATGTCGCCGCGCACGGGCGCCAGCCGCGCCGCACCCGGCCGCTCCTGCACTTCGGGGAACAGGTCGAAGACGTCGAAAATCCGGTCCATGGCAGCGAGGCTGTTCGCGAGGATGAGGTTGAGCTCCGTCAGGCGCTGGATCGGCTGGTACAACATCCCGAGGGAGCCGTAGAACGCCATCAGCATCCCGACCGTCAGCCGCCCGGCCCACACCTCCAGGGCGCCGGCCCACAGGACGAAGATCGGGCCGATCGCCGTGAGGAACCCCGTCGCCCCCAACGCGATCGATTGCAGCCGGACGTTGCCCATCACCGTCTGGAAGTAGTCCTCGCTGTGCTGCCGGAAGGCCTTCGCTTCGGCCTCTTCCTGGGTGAAGGCCTGGATGGTCGAGATGCCCGCGAACTGCTCATGGAGGTCGCCGGAGAGCTCCTGGAGCTGGTGGTGGATGGCGCGGCTCTTCTCGCGGATGCGCCGCGTCAGGCGCTGGCTGATCACCGCGTAGCACGGCAGCACCGACAGCGACACGAGCGCCAGCTTCGGATGGGCGAGGAACAGCAGGACGAGAATGACCGCGACGCAGGAGAGATCCATCACCGTGTTGACGAACGCCGCCCCGACGAAGTTCTGCGCCGAGGCGATGTCGGTCGTCATGCGGGAGACCACCGCGCCGATGCGCTGCCGGTCGAAGAAGCTGAGGCTCATCCGCTGGACGTGCAGATAGAGCGCCTGCCGCAGGTCGAAGATGACCCGATGGCCGGCCCGCCCCGCGAGGTACGACCGCCAGTAGCTCGCGACGGCGTACACCGCGTACAGGACGCACAGCCCGGCCATGAGCAGATGCAGCTCACGATGCGGCCGGACGCTGTCTTGGCGGAAGAAGTCATCCACCAGGACCTTGACGGTCCACGGCAGCGCCAGGGGGATGAGGTAGCGCACGATGCCGCAGAGGACCGCGCCCGTTAACAAGAGCCGATACGGGCGCACGTAAGCCAAAAACCGCCGCAGGCTGCGCTGCTTCTTGAGGAATCGTCGGCGAATCGGTACCATAGTCAATGCCGGTGTCTGGCTCCCCGCTGTGGTTCTGCGGATGGCGGGGTGCCTGACACCGGAACCATCATAGCATGATCCGATTGAAACAGCTTGACCTGCCGACGGTGGTGCAGTCGCCGATGGCGAGCTGCACCGACCTGCCGTTTCGCCTGATCGCGCGCGAGCAGGGGATGGCGTTCGCCTTTCTGGAGATGATCTCCGCCGAGGCGCTGGTGCGCGACATCCCCCAAGCCCAGGCGCTCATGCAGACCGCGCCGGAGGATCGCCCCGTGGGCGCCCAATTGGTCGGCTGCGAGCCGGCGGTCATGGGCGAGGCGGCGGCCCGCATCGAGGCGCTCGGATTCGACCTGCTGGATCTTAACCTCGGCTGCCCGGTGCCGAAGGTCGTCTGCCGGGGCGGCGGCTCCATGCTGCTGCGCGAGCCGCACACCGCGGGGCAGATCTTCCGGCGGGTCGTGCGCGCCGTGCGGCGGATCCCGGTGACGGTCAAGATGCGGCTGGGCTTCAGCGACGCGAGCGGCGAGGAAGCCGCGCGCATCGCCCGCATCGCGGAGGGCTGCGGCATCGACGCCATCGCCGTGCACGGGCGCACCCGCGAGCAGGGCTACGCCGGCACGGCCAACTATGCGGCGATCCAACGGGTGAAGCAGGCGGTGGCGATCCCGGTGATCGGCAACGGCGATGTGATCGATGGCACAAGCGCGCGCACGCTGCGGGAGATCTCCGGCTGCGATGGGGTGATGATCGGCCGCGGGGCGCTGGGCAACCCCTGGATCTACAAAGCGGTTCAGGCCGCGTGGGATGGCGGGCCGCCTCCGCCGGCTCCCGGCTTCCACGTGCGCAAGCAGGTATTGCGGCGCCACGTGGCGCTGCAGCAGCAGTACGAGGAACGGCCGTTGGGACATCTACGGCGCATCGTGGGATGGTATTTCAAGGAGTGCCCCGGGGTGAAGGAGTTCCGCGCCGAGGTCAACGGCGCGCAGAGCGTGGAAGAGCTCTCCGCGCTCATCGAAGCGTTCGAGCCAGCGCCGGTGTCTGGCTCCCTAGCGGTGCCTGGCTCCCCGCGGTGGTTCTGCGGATGGCGGGGTGCCTGACACCGACGATCGAAGTGCCTGACACCGGACGTGGGGTGCCTGACACCGGACGATAATGCTCTACCTCGCCTCCCGCTCACCGCGTCGGCGGTGGCTGCTGCGCCGGCTGGGCGCGCCGTTTCGCGTCGTGCGCTCCACCTACCAGGAGACGATCCGGCCGCACGAGCCGCCCGCCGTCAACGCCAAACGCAACGCAGCCGGCAAAGCGCGCAACGCGGTGGTGCCGACGGGCTCGCGCGGGATCGTGATTGGGGCGGACACCTTCCTCTATTTCCAGCGCCGCATCATTGGCAAGCCGAAGACGCTCGCCGCCGCCCGCCGACTGCTGCGCCGCTTGCGCGGCAGAAGCCACTGGGTGTACACCGGCCTCTGCCTGCGCGAGCTGTCGACGGGACGGCTGCGGACGAGCGTGGTCAGGACGAAGGTCACGTTCCGTCAGCTGACCGATGCGCAGCTCGCGCGCCTGCTGCCCCGCATGGGCCCGCTCGACAAGGCCGGCGGCTACGCCCTCCAGGCCTGCCTGCCGCGCCGATGCCACGTTGGATCGCGCGTCATGGCGCGGCGCAGGCAGGCGGACGCGGGCAAGCTCATCGCCCGCCTTGAGGGCTCCCGCACCAACGTCATCGGCCTGCCGCTGGAGCAGCTTCGACGGGAGCTGGCGCGGCTTGCGGGGCATGATTGTTGTTGACATCGCCGCCGGTTGTTATACTATGCTTACGAGTA
>CAZKXY010000055.1:0-7926 GCA_964556925.1 uncultured Planctomycetales bacterium
CGAGTACGCCACGCTCCTCGCGCCTTGCGGGCCTCGCCGCTGGGCCCAGCGCGGTCGCGGGGATTGATGAAACCGGTTCTAGCCACTTCGCTACTTCGCCACCTGGCCACCCTCATAGGGAAGTCCGAAGATCTTGATGAAGCCTGCCGACGCGTGCTGGTCGAACGCGTCCTTGGCCGAGTAGGTCGCCAGCCGCTCACGGTACAGGCCGTGCGGCGAGCGGCGACCGGTCACCTGGCAGCGGCCCTTGAAAAGTTTCAGGCGCACGTCGCCGGTCACCCGCGCCTGCGTGGAGGCGATGAAGGCGTCGAGCGACCGCTTGAGCGGCGTGAACCATAACCCGGCGTAGATGAGCTCGGCGTACTTGCGCCCGACGGCCTGTTTGAACGAAAACAGCTCGCGGTCCAGCACCAGCCGCTCCAGCTCCTGGTGCGCTTCGAGCAGGATCGCGCCGGCCGGCGCCTCGTACACCTCGCGCGACTTGATGCCGATGACGCGGCTTTCGATCATGTCGGACCGGCCGATGCCGTGGGCGGCGCCAAGCCGGTTGAGCCGTTCGATGAGGGCGACGCCGGCCAGGCGCGCGCCGTTGAGCGCCACCGGCACGCCCTGGGCGAAGCGGATGGTGACCGAGGCCGGACGGCCCGCGGCGCGCTCCGGCGCGCGGATGGACCGGTACGTCTCCGCCGGCGGCTCGGCCCAGGGATTCTCCAGCACGCCGGCCTCGATGCTGGTGCCCCACAGGTTCTGATCAATGCTGTAGGGGCTTCGCTTGGTCACGTCGATCGGGATGCCATGGTCCTGCGCGTACTCGATCTCGTCCTCGCGCGAGCCAAACCCCCACTCCCGCACCGGCGCGATGATTGTCAGGCGCGGATCCAGGATCCGCGCGGTCACCTCGAACCGCACCTGGTCGTTGCCTTTCCCGGTGCAGCCGTGCGCCACCGCCGTCGCGCGCGTGGCGTGCGCCACGTCCACCAGATGCTTGGCGATGAGCGGCCGCGAGAGCGCGGTCGCGAGGAGGTAGCCGCCTTCGTACACCGCGTGCGCCTGGAGCGCCGGCCAAATGTAGTCGGCGACAAACTCGCGGCGCACGTCGCGCACGATCACGCGCGACGCCCCGGCCACCTTGGCCCGGCGCACCGCGGCCGCAGACGGATCGCCCTGGCCGACGTTCGCCATGAACGCGATCACCCGATGCCCGCGCTCGCTCAGCCACTTCACGCACACCGACGTATCCAGCCCGCCCGAATAGGCCAACACCACCGTCTGGCTCATGCCGATCCTTTCGTCTCTCCTCGACGGCGCAGGAGGAACGTCAACAACGCCTTCTGCACGTGCAGCCGGTTCTCCGCCTGCGCAAAAATCAGCGAGCGGCGGTTCTCCATCGCCTCCTCCGTGATCTCCTCGCCCCGGTGCGCCGGCAGGCAGTGCATGATCCGGCAGCCGCGGGCGGCCGCGGCCAGCAGTGCCGCGTTCAGCTGGTAGCGGCGGCAGGCCTGCCGCCGCGCGGCGCGCTCCCGCTCCTGGCCCATGCTGACCCACACGTCGGTATACACCACCTCGGCGCCACGCGCCGCCTCCCGCGGGTTCCGCGTCCAGCGGATGGCGGCCCGCGCAGCCTTCGCCCGCCGCAGCACCTCGGTCCAGACGGCTCGATTGGGCCGATAGGCCGGCGGGGTGGCGACCGCGAGGGACATCCCGAACAGGGCCGCGCCCTGCGCCAGCGAGTGCAGGACGTTGTTGCCGTCTCCGACATACGCCACGCGCACCCCGGCCAGCCGCCCGAAGTGCTCCTGGATCGTGAACAGATCCGCCAGCGCTTGGCACGGATGGACGAGGTCCGACAACCCGTTGATGACCGGCACCGTGGCGTAGGCCGCGAACTCCTCGGCGTCCCGGTGGGCGAAGGTGCGCGCCACAATCCCGTCCACGTAGCCTGAGAGCACCCGCGCGACATCCTTGATCGGCTCCCGCTGGCCGAGCTGGATGTCCTCCTGCCCCAGGGACACCACTGAGCCGCCGAGCTGCAGCACGGCGACCTCAAACGCCACGCGCGTGCGCATCGACGGTTTCTGGAACACGAGCGCCACGACCTTCCCGGCCAGCGCGCGCCGGCCGGCGCGCGGATGCCGCTTGTACCGGCCCGCCTCAACCAGCAGATGAGCCAGCTCCGCGGTCGAGAGATCGCCGAGGGTGAGGAAATGGCGGGCCATCACGCGGCCTTTGACTGCGCCAGCATCACGTCCTCCAAGATCCCCAACGCCCGGTCGAGCTGCGCCCGGGTAATCGTCATCGCCGGCAACAGCCGCAGGACGTTGCCCTGGGTGCAGTTGATCAGCAGCCGCTGCTCGCGGCAGGCGTCCACGAAGGGCTGGCCCGCCTGCCCCAGCTCGATGCCGACCATGAAGCCCCGGCCCCGCACCTCCCGGATCACCGGCAGCCGCGTCGCCAACCGCTCCAGGCGCGTGAAGAGCGCCTGGCTGAGCGTGCGGACCCGCTCCAGCAGCCGCTGCTTCTCGATCGCCTCGAAGACCGCCAGGAGGCACGCGCAGCCCAGCGGGCTGCCCCCGTAGGTCGTCGCGTGCGTGCCCGGCGTCAGCGTGTCCGCCACCGCGGCCTTGGCCACGACCGCGCCGATGGGAAATCCACCGCCGAGCGATTTGGCGACGAGCAGGACATCCGGCTCGATGCCGGACGGCTGGTACGCGAACCAGGTCCCGGTGCGGCCCATGCCGGTCTGCACCTCATCGGCGATCAGCAGCAGGCGGTGCTCGTCGCACAGACGGCGCAGGCCTTGGAAGAACGCGTCCGCCGCCACGCGGACGCCGCCCTCCCCCTGGATCGGCTCGACCAGGACCGCGCACGTCTTCGGGGTGATCGCCCGGCGCGCCGCCTCGAGATCGTTGAACGGCACGCGCACGAACCCCGGCACCAGCGGCTCAAACCCTTCCTGGTGCTTGGGCTGGCCGGTGGCGCTCAGCGCCGCCAGGGTGCGGCCGTGAAACGATTGCTCCATCACGAGGATCTCAAACCGTCCCTTGCCCCAGCGGCGGGTGAGCTTCACGGCCGTCTCCACCGCTTCGGCCCCGCTGTTGGTGAAAAAAACTTTGCCGTCGAACGACACCTCCGTCAGCCGCTTGGCGGCGCGCCACTGCAGCGGGTGGTAGTAGTTGTTCGAGACATGGATCACGCGGCCGGACTGCCCGCGCAGCGCCGCCATGACCCACGGATGGTTGTAGCCCAGGCCGCTGACGCCCCAGCCCGGGAACAGGTCAAGGTACTCATGCCCATCGACGTCCCACACGCGGCTGCCCTTCGCCTTCGTAATCACCAGGGGGCTGCGCCGGTACGTGGGCATCACGTACCGGTCATACTGCGCGATGACGCCCTCGGTCAGCTGCGGCATGGGTCACCGGACAATTTCAGTCCCGATCCCTTTCTTCGTGAAGATCTCGAGCAGCATGGCGTGCGGGATCGCCGCGTCAATGATATGGGTCTTCTTCACGCCGCGCTTGAGCGCCTCGACGCACGCCGCGACCTTCGGGATCATCCCCTCCTGGATCACGCCGCGCGCGATGAGCGTCTTGGCGTCCTTCACCGGGAGCGTCGAGATGAGCGACTCGACCTCGCCCGCGTGCCGCAGGATGCCGCGCACATTGGTCAGCAGCACCAGCTTCTCCGCTTTCAGATGCGCGGCGACCTCGCTCGCCACATCATCGGCGTTGATGTTGTAGACCCGGCCGTCGCCCGCGCCGACCGGCGAGACCACCGGGATGGCCTGATGGCCGAAGAGCTCGCGCAGCGGCTCGGCCCGGATGGTCCGCACCACGCCGACAAAGCCCAGCTGCGCGGCGCGGGGATGCGGCTCGGCCACCACGACGCCCCGGCGCGGCACGATCCCCTCGGCCTGTCCGCCGAGCGCCTTGATCTGGGCCACCAGCCGCTGGTTGACCTCGTCCAGCTCCTCAGCCACCACCCGGATCGTCTCCGCATCGGTCACGCGGATGCCGTCGATAAACGCGCTCTTCTTGCCGCCGGCGGAGAGCTTGCGCGTGATCAGGGGGCCGCCGCCGTGCACCAGGACCGGCCGGATCCCCACGGCGCTCAAGAACACGAGGTCCTGGAGGATGCCCCGCATGGCGGTCGGGTTGTCGATGGCGCTGCCGCCGTACTTCGCGACGATGACCGTGCCGCGGAACGCCTGCAGGTACGGCAGCGCTTCAATCAGGATGTCGGCCTTGCGGATCGATTCTTCCATCACGCCATACTCCTCACCGTGCTGGCGGGGGGCTCCGGGCTGCGGGTCCTGTCGCCGCGTTGCCTCCGCGGCGACGCTCGGCCAGCCCCAGCGTGGCCGGCCTTCGCTCGGCCGTCGGACCTCGCTCGTCCCCCCACCTGGCTGGCCCGCCCGTGGCGGGTCCAGCGTCCCACCCCCGGCGAGGGGTTTGCCTTCGGCGAACCCGAGCCAGGTGGGGGGACACCGTGCCCGCTCGGCCCGACGGACGCGCCGCTCCGGCAACCGCGGCGCCACCCGCAGCCGACAGGACCCGCCGCCAGCACGGTGCGCCGCGTCATCATGTCGTGTACCGCGCGTTGATCCGCACGTACTGCTCGGTCAGATCGCACGTCAGCATCCGCCCCTGCGCCCGCCCGGCATGCAGGTGGATCCGCACCTCGACTTCCGGATGGGCCAGCAGCGAGCGCGACACGGACTTGCCCAGCCGTCGCGCGAGGCCGCGCGACACCACCGGCTGGCCGCCGATCGCGATGTCCAGCTGCTCCGGATCGAACCAGGCGCCGGAGGCGCCGGCCGCCGCCGCGATCCGGCCCACATTGGGATCGCCGCCGGCCAGCATGGTTTTCACCAGCGGCGAGCATGCCACCTGGCGGGCGCAGGCCTGCGCCTCGGCTTCGGTCCGGGCGCCGAGCACCTGGACGCGCATCAGGCGGCTGGCGCCCTCACCATCCTGCACGATGCAGGTGGCCAGCCGGCCCAGCACCGCGAGCAGCATCTGCTGAACCAGGCGCGCGCCTGCGGTGCCCGGACGAACCGACGCGCGCGAGGCGCCGCTCGCCAGCGCGAACACGGCGTCGTTCGTGCTCATGTCGCCATCGACGGTGATCCGGCTGAACGTGCGGGCAGCCGCCTGCCGCAGCAGCCTCCGCAACAGCCCCGGCGCAATCGCCACGTCCGTCGTCACCACGCAGAGCATCGTCGCCATCGATGGGGCGATCATCCCGGCGCCTTTCGCCATCCCGCCCAACCGGCACACCCGACCGCCGATCCGCGCGGACACCGCCGCTTCCTTCGCCCGGAGGTCCGTCGTCAGGATCGCGGCGGCGGCGTCACGGTGGTGCGCCCGGCTTAAGTGGCCGACCAGCGAGGGCACGGCGCGCGCGATCCTGGCCACGGGCAACCGCCGGCCGATGAGCCCGGTTGACGCCAGCAGGACCTCCCCATCGGGGATGCCAAGCGCCCGGGAGACCTCGCGGCTGAGCCGCTGCGCATCGCGCAGCCCGATCGAGCCGGTCAGGCAATTCGCGCAGCCGCTGTTGATCACCACCGCCCGGGCCCTGCCGACGGCAAGCCGCTGCCGGCTGATGATGACGGGCGCGGCCTGGACGCGATTCGTCGTCAGCACCCCGGCCGCAGCCGCCGGGGCGTCCGCCACCACCAGCGCGAGATCCGGCTTGCGGCTGCGCTTGATCCCGGCGCTGACGCCCGCCGCCCGAAACCCCTTCGCCGCCGTCACCCCTCCAGGAACCCACTTCATGGATTGAAAGAGCGCTCAGGGCTCTGGGCTGTGGGCTGTGGGCAACTGCCCCGAGCCCCGAGCCCCGAGCCGACAGCCATGTGCGTCATGTTAGAGGAGGCCGGCGGTCTCGGGCCAGCCGGCCATCACGTTCAGGTTCTGGATCGCCTGCCCGGCCGCCCCTTTCGTCAAATTGTCCAAGGCGCTGCCGATGATGACGTATCCCAGCGCGGCGTCGTGCACGAGCCCGATGTCGCAGAAGTTGGTCTCCACGACGTCGCGCAGCTGCGGCAGCACGCCGGGGCGCACCCGGACAAACGGCGCGCGGTCGGGGGGATACGCCGCCCGGTACGCCTCGCAGATCGTCTCAAGGGAGGCCGGGGTCTTCACGTAGATCGTCGAGATCAGACCCCGGCTGACCGGGATGACCTGGGGCACAAACCCCATCTGCGCCTCCACGCCGGTCGCTTCGCGGATCTCCTGCAGCACCTCCGGCATGTGCGGATGCCGGTTCACCTTGTAGGCGCGCAGGTTTTCGGTCATCTCGGTAAACAAAAGCGACGTCTCAGCCTTCCGCCCGGCGCCGCTGAGGCCGGACTTCGCGTCCACCAGCACGCGCGCTTCCTCGACCAGCTTGGCGCGGAAGAGCGGCAGGAGGCCGAGGAGGATGCTCGTCGCGTAGCAGCCGGGGTTCGCCACGAGCCGCGCCCGTCGAATGGCGTCGTGGTGGAACTCGGTCAAGCCGTAGGCGACATCCGGGCCGCCCAACAGCGCGGGATGCGCGTGCTGGAACTGGTACCAGCGGGGGTAGAGCGCCGGGTCCTTCAGGCGGAAGTCGCCGCTTAAGTCGATCACGCGCAGGCCCGCCTTGAGCAGGTCCGGCGCCAGCGACATGGCGGTGCCGTGCGGCAGGGCCAGGAAGGCGATGTCCGACGCCGTGGCCAGGCGGGACGGATCCAGCGACTCGATCGGGAGATCTAGCTGGCGGGCGAACCGGGGGAAGACGTCGGAGGCAGGGGCCGGGCGCTCCCGCTTGGCAGATGCGGCCAAGCAGGTAAGCTCAACGTGCGGGTGATGGAGGAGCAACCGAATAAGCTCTTCGCCAGCGTATCCGGTCGCGCCGGCAATCGCGACTCGACGGTTCGGCATCTGTGAGGGTTCTTGGGTGCCATCTTAGCAATGCGTCATCGCTTCGTCCACTGGAACCGCTTGCGCGCCCCTTTGCGTCCGTACTTCTTGCGTTCCTTCATCCGAGGGTCCCGCGTCAACAGGCCGCCGCCGCGCAGGGGAGCCCGGTGCGCCGGATCCCACTGCGCCAGCGCCCGGGCGATGCCCAACCGGATCGCCCCGGCCTGGCCGGTGGAGCCTCCGCCCTCGACGTTCACATCCACATTGACCTTGCCGAGCTGGTGCGTCAGCAGCAGCGGCGAGCGGATCGCCAGCCGCAGCGCCTCCCGCGGGAAGTACTGCTCATAGGGCCGATGGTTGACGACGATCGTGCCGGTGCCAGGCCCCACCCGCACCCGCGCCACGGACTCCTTGCGCCGGCCGGTCGCGATCACGCCTGCCGCCGGAGCCGCCTGCGAGGCGGCGGTCTCGGCCGCTGTGTCAGCCATGCGCTGGAGCCCCCACCAAGGAGGCTGGGGCCGGTTTCGGTTGTTGCGCGGCGTGGGGGTGCGTCGGCCCGGCGTAGACTTTCAGCTTGCCGAGCAGCCGCCGGCCCAGCGGCCCATCCGGCAGCATCCCCTTCACCGCCTGCCGGAGCACGCGGTCAGGATGCCGCTTCAGCATCTCATCCAACGAGCGCGCCTCGCGCCCGCCCGGATAGCCGGAGTACTGCTGGTACTGCTTCTGCGTCCACTTGCGACCGGTGACCCGAATCTGGTCGGCGTTGACCACGACGACGAAGTCCCCGGTGTCCAGGAACGGGGTGAACGTCGGCTTGTCCTTGCCGCGCAAGACCAAGGCGAGGCGGCTCGCCAGCCGGCCTAGCACCTGGTCCTTGGCATCCACCAGGATCCACTCCCGCTTCAGCGTCTTGACGTCGGGAAACGTCGTCGACATAGCGCGTGAGTCTAGCAAAAATCCCCCTCGCTGTCAACCTCAAGCGGTGTCAGGTAGTGTACGATCAAGTGTGTAAATTCAGTTCGTCCGTAACGGCAATGGACGT
>CAZKXY010000056.1:0-7674 GCA_964556925.1 uncultured Planctomycetales bacterium
CCGCCAAGACGCCGCTGCCCGAGGAGACGCTGGCGTCCATCCGGGAGACCCGCGTGGCGCTCAAGGGGCCGATCACCACGCCGATCGGCACCGGGTTCCGCTCAGTCAACGTCGCGCTGCGCAAGCAGCTCAACCTCTTCGCGTGCGTTCGGCCGTGCCGGAGCTACGCCGGCGTGCCGGCGCCGTCCCAGCAGGTCGACCTCCTCATCGTCCGCGAGAACACGGAGGATTTGTACGCGGGCATTGAGTTCGCCGCCGGGGAGGAGCGCACGAAGCAGCTCATCGCGCAGCTGGCCGACTGGTCGAAGCAGCCCATCCAGCCGGACGCGGCGATTAGCATCAAACCGATCTCGACGAGCGCCAGCGAGCGGATCCTCAGGTTCGCGTGCGAGTACGCGCTGGCCCATGGCCGCCGCAAGGTGACCGCGATCCACAAGGCGAACATCATGAAGTGCACCGATGGGTTGTTCATGGAGGCCGCCCGGCGCATCGCCAAGGCCTACGAGGGGCGGCTGGCCGTCGAGGACCGGCTGGTCGACGCCACCTGCATGCAGCTCGTCCTGCGGCCGCGGGAGTTCGACGTGCTGGCGTTGCCGAACCTCTACGGGGATATCGTCTCGGATCTGTGCGCGGGGCTCGTCGGCGGGCTCGGCGTGGCGCCGGGGGCGAATCTCGGCGACGGGATCGCGGTCTTCGAGGCGGTCCATGGCAGCGCCCCGCAATACCAGGGCCTCAACAAGGTCAATCCGACGGCGATGATCCTGTCGGGCGTCATGCTGCTGCGGCATCTCGGGGAGGCCGAGGCGGCGCAGCGGCTGGACCAGGCGGTGGCCGATGTCTTGCGGG
Source organism: uncultured Planctomycetales bacterium (assembly GCA_964556925.1). GTDB lineage: Bacteria > Omnitrophota > Gorgyraeia > Aquiviventales > Aquiviventaceae > CAZKXY01. The sequence goes on from CAZKXY010000056.1 coordinate 847, forward strand.
ACGGCCGGTCCGTGACGTATGATCTGAAGCCGACCCGCACCGATCCCACGGCGGTTGGCACCAAGGAGATGGCCGACGCCATCATCGAGCGGCTGAAACGCGTCAACGTCCACGTGCCGTAATGCCGCGGTATCCCACGTGGCTCAAACGGGGATTTTCGCCCGACGGGGTGGCCCGCGAGGTGCAGACGCTGGTGGCGGAGCTGGGGCTGGCAACGGTCTGCCAGAGCGCGATCTGCCCCAACCTGCACGAGTGCTACGCGCAGCGGCAACTGACGTTCATGATCCTGGGGGAGCGCTGCACGCGCCGCTGCCGTTTTTGCGCGGTCGACCACGGCCGGCCCGAGCCGGTGTCGGCGGATGAGCCGTGGCGGGTGGCCGAGGCGGTCCGGCGGCTGGGGCTGCGGCACGTGGTGGTGACCTCGGTGGCGCGGGACGACCTCCAGGATGAGGGGGCGGACCACTTCGTGCAGGTCATCCGGGCGGTGCGCCGCGAAAATCCTGGCGTGACGGTCGAGGCGTTGGTGCCGGATTTCCACGCCCGCGAGCCGTTGATCCTTCATCTCGTGGCGCACGGCCGGCCCGACGTTTTCGCCCACAACGTGGAGACGGTGGAACGGCTGTCGCGGCTGTTGCGGCCGCAGGCCGACTACCGCCGCTCCCTGCAGGTATTGGCCGTGGCCGCCTCGCGAAAGACGCCGAGCCGCATCAAGTCGAGCCTCATGGTCGGGCTGGGGGAGACGCTCGAGGAGCTCTCCCGGACCTGCGAGGAGCTGGCGGCGGCCGGCGTGACGCACCTGACCATCGGCCAGTACCTGCGCCCGGATGCCGACCACCTGCCGGTCATGGAGTACGTCAGCCCGGAACGGTTCCGGACCTATGAGCGCCTGGCGCACACCGCCGGCATGGCCTGGGTGAAGGCCGGGCCGTTTGTCCGCAGCTCGTACCATGCGATTGACGCCATGATCGAGGTGCCCGTCTCATGACGCGGTCGCGTCGATCCCTGTCCCTGATCCAGCGCGTGCAGCGACAGCTGCGGGCGCGCAGCCGACAAGAGGCTGAACGGACCAACCGCCGGATCTTCCACGAGGCGAACCGGCTCAAGCGGCTGCCGCTCTATCTCTTCACGATCCTCGACGAGCTCAAGGCGCAGGCCAGATCGCGCGGGATCGACGTGATCGATCTGGGGATGGGCAATCCGGATCTGCCGCCGCCGGCGCATGTCGTCAGCGAGCTGATCGCGCAGGCGAAGAAGCCAGAGAACCACCGCTACTCGCGCAAGGGCGGGGACGTGGAGCGGCTGCTCAATGAGACGATTGCGCAGTGGTACCACCGGAAGTTCCGCGTGACCCTGGACCCGCAGGCGGAGGTCCTGCCGCTCATCGGGTCCAAAGAGGGGATCTCGCACCTCTCGCTGGCGTTCCTGAACCATGACGACATCGCCCTCGTGCCCAACCCCACCTACCCGGTCCATTTTAACGGCGTCGTCATGGCGGGCGGCATCCTCTACAACCTGCCGATCCACGCGGAGACCCACTACCTGCCGGACCTCGCCGCCATCCCGCGCAGCGTGCTCCGGCAGTCCAAGCTGCTCTTCCTGAGCTACCCGCACAACCCCACGACCGCGGTCGCGGACCTGAAGTTCTTCAGGGAGGTCATCGCATGGGCCCGGGAGCATCGGATCATGGTGGTGCACGACTTCGCCTACTCCGACATCGTCTTCGACGGCATCCGCGCGCCCAGCCTCCTCGAAGTCCCGCACGCCAGCGAGGTGGCGGTCGAGTTTCACACGCTGTCGAAATCGTACAGCCTGCCCGGCCTGCGCCTGGGCTTCGGGGTGGGCAACCGGGATGTGCTCGCCTCGCTGGCGAAGACCAAGAGCTACATCGACTTCGGGATCTTTCGCGCCGTCCAGTGGGCGGCGGTCCAGGCGCTCGCCGGCCCCCAGGACTACGTCCAGCACGCGGTGGCGACCTATCACAAACGGCGCAACACGTTCGTGCGCGGCTTGAAGCGGATCGGCTGGGATCTGCCGATGCCGAAGGCGACCTTCTATGTGTGGGCCAAGATCCCCCTGAAGTTCAGCGCCCTGACCTCCCTCGAGTTCGCCACCCTGTTGATGCAGGAGGCCGGGGTCGTCGTCTCGCCGGGCAGCGGCTTCGGCGAGTACGGCGAGGGCTACGTCCGGTTTGCGTTGGTCGAGCCGGAGCCGAGGCTGCGGGAAGCGGTCACGCGCCTGGAAAGGGTCCTGCAGATGGAGGATTAATTGCGGGCGGCGCAGATGCGACAGCGGCGGTTTCTCCTGATGCACATCACGACCAGCTCAGGCCACCATCGCGCCAGCAGCGCCATTGAGCGCACCCTCCGCCGGGTCGACCCGCAGGCCCGGATCATCAGCATCGACGCCTTCCAGTACACGAGCCGGTTCGTCCGCTGGGCCATCACCCGTTCCTACCTCTCCCTCATCCGCCACCAGCCTGACGTGTGGGAATACCTCTACGACAACCCCTCCGTGCATCGCCGGGTCCACCTCCTCAGGGCGCTGCTGCATCGCTACCACGCCGTCAAGCTAGCGCGCCTGCTGGAGGCCGTGCGGCCGGACACCATCGTGTGCACCCAGGCCTATCCCTGCGGGGTGGTCGCGGACTTCAAAAAGCACCACCACCTGCGCGTGCCGCTCGTCGGCGTCCTGACGGACTACGCCCCCCACCTCTACTGGTTTCATGACACCGTGGACGCCTACGTCGTGCCCTCTGAGCAAGTCAAGCAGCGGTTCGTCACCTGCGGCGTGGATCCATCCAGGGTGAAGGTGCTCGGCATCCCCATCGATCTCCGATTTCTTGAGCCGACGGACGGCGAAGCCGCCGCGCAGCGCTTCGGCTTGACCGCGAAGCAGCCGATCATCCTCATCATGGGCGGCGGCGCTGGCTTTGGCCGTCTGCGCGAGGTGGTGGCAAACCTGGACCGCATCCACCACCCCTGCCAGCTCGTCGTGCTCGCCGGGACCAACCGGCCGTTGCTCTGCTGGCTGCAGGCGCAACACTTCCGCCATCGGGTCGTGCCCCTCGGCTATACCGACCGCGTCGCGGAGCTGATGGGCGTGGCCACCCTGCTCATCAGCAAACCGGGCGGGTTGACGACGTCAGAGGCGTTGGCGAAGCAGGTGCCCTTGGTCATTGTCAACCCCATCCCGGGCCAGGAGGCCTACAACGCCCGCTTTCTCCTGTCCCACGGGGCGGCTGTGCAAGCCGGCGCGCCTGAGACGGTGCGCCAGACGGTGAGCGACCTGCTGGACAACCCCGAGCAGCTCGTGCAGCTGCGCCGACGGTGCGCTGAGCTGGCGCATCCCAATGCCGCCCTGGATATCGCCAGCCTGCTCATGAGCCTCGCCGACCGGTACGCCACCGGGCAGGCTGATGGGACCCTGCCGGTGTCCGCGTTGCGCGCATGACGCATGGGGCCTCCCCCTGCCATCGCGTATCGCGTGGCGCAATGGCTGAGCGTCGGGCTGCCGCCGCGCGCGGCCTTCGGGCTCGCAGGGCGGCTGGCGGATCTGCACTGCGCCACCGCCCCCAAGGACGCGGCGATCGTCCATGCCAACCTGCAAATCTTGCTGGGCCGCGCGCTGCCCCTGCGTGCGCCGCAGGTGGGCGAGGTCTTCCGCAATTTCGGCCGCTATCTCGCCGAGTTCTTGGCCATCCACCGGGTGGGCGATCCGGAGGTGACGGTCACCGGCCGGCCCTGCCTGCAACAGGCCGCTGAGGCGCGGCGGGGCGTGATCCTGCTCGGCGCCCACGTGGGCAACTGGGAGGTCGGGGCGGTGCTGGTGCGGCGCATGGGGTTACCCATTGCGGTGGTGGCCCTCCCGCACCAGCAGGCGGGCGTCAACGCCGTCTTTACTGCGCAACGCCGGCGATGCGGGGTCGAGGTCATCGCATTGGGGAGGGCCGCGATGAGGCAGAGCCTCTCCTGGTTGCGTCAAGGAGCCCTCGTGGGCATGTTGGGAGACCGAAACTTTTCTGACCGAGGGATCGCCGTCACCTTCTGCAACGGGATGCGGCTGTTGCCGCGCGGGCCGGCGGTGCTGAGCCTGCGATCCGGGGCGCCGGTCGTGCCGACGTTCCTGATCCGGGAAGGGCTGTGGAAGTTTCGCTGCTGTTTTGAGCCGCCGATCTGGCCGGGGGCCCACGGTCGAACGGATCGCGCGGTGGCCAGCCTGACCCAAGCGTACGCTGCGGCCCTGGAACGGGTCGTGCAGCGCCTGCCGGAGCAGTGGCTCATGTTCCAGCCCATCCACTCAACCAGTGAACCCCGCCCCACGGGCTTTAGCCCGTGGCATCGGGCGGGGATTCTCTTTCCTCCCCGCACTCAAGTGCGGGGCTTCCGTGGGGCGGGGTGAACCACTGCACCCATGAGCCGCTCGCGCTACTGCGCCCTCATCCCCGCGTTCCAGGCCGAGGAGACCATCGGCGAGGTGGTCAGCCGGGTGAAGGCCCAGGGGCTGGACGTGGTCGTCGTGGATGACGGCTCGCGCGATCGGACCGCCGCCGCGGCGGCCACGCACGGGGCGCTGGTCATCAGCCACCTCCGCAATCGGGGCAAGGGCAGCGCCCTGCGCACCGGCTTCGCCTACGCGCTGCGCGAGCGCTACGACGGCGTCGTCGTGCTGGACAGCGACGGCCAACACGATCCGGCGGAGATCCCCCGGCTCATTGAGGCCGGCGAGCGGCAGCATGCCGGGCTCGTGGTCGGCAACCGAATGGCGGACGGCCTGCCTGCCGCGCCGCCTGCCCGCCCCGAGCGCAGCACGACAGGCGGGGGCGCGGCGCAGGGAGGGGTCGCCATGCCGCCGACGCGGCGGTGGGTCAACGCAGCGATGTCGACGATCATCTCGCAGCTGATCCGGCAGCGCATTCCGGATTCGCAGTGCGGCTTTCGCGTCATCCGCAAGGAGCTCTTGGCGGATGTGCCGCTGACCGCCGCGCGGTTCGAGATCGAATCGGAGGTGTTGTTGAGCGCGGCGAGGCGGCGGTGGAAAATCATCTCGGTGCCGGTCACCAGCATCTATCGCGACCAGGCGAGCCACATCCGGCCGCTGCTCGATACGCTGCGATTTCTTCGGCTGGTGGCGCGGTTCCTGCTGTGGCGGCGATGAGTCGCACGCACCCGGCTCGCCAGCGTGCTGCGTGCGGGCTGCGGGAGGCGACGCATGCGGTGAGCGGCACGTCGGCAGTCCGAGCGGGCATGGTGTCCCCCCACCTGTGCTCGGCCTGCCGCCGGCAGGCCGTCTCCGTCAGGTGGGGGGACGAGCGAGGACTGCCGTCGAGCGACCGGCCGCGCGCTGGGCGGTCGGAGCGATGCCGCGAACCGCAGGCGAGCCACCCCCGCAGCCCTGTGGGGCGGGAGAGGGTAGGATGACGTTCGACGCGCAACGGGCGCGCATGGTCCAGGACCAGCTGCTGGTGCGCGGCCTTACCGATGCCCGGCTGCTGGCCGCCTTCCGGAAAGTGCCCCGGCATCTCTTCGTGCCGCCCGCGCTGCAGGACGAGGCCTATGCCGACCACCCGCTTCCCATCGGCGGCGGCCAGACGATCAGCCAGCCGTACATCGTGGCGTTGATGACGCACGCGCTTCGCCTGCAGGGGCACGAGCGGGTGCTGGAAATCGGCACCGGCTCCGGCTACCAGACGGCCATCCTGGCGGAACTCGCCCTCGAGGTGTTTTCGGTGGAGCGGCTCCCGGAGCTGCTGTCCGGTGTCTCCGAGCGCCTCGGGAGCCTGGGCTACCTGAACGTCCACGTCACCTCGGGCAACGGATCGCTCGGCTGGCCGGAGCACGCGCCGTATGACGCCATCCTGGTCTCCGCCGCAGCGCCCGACATCCCCCCCCCGCTGGTGGAGCAGCTCGCCGAGCGCGGGCGGATGGTGCTCCCTGTCGGCTCTTCCACCCAGCAGACGCTCGTGGCGATCGAGCGGCGCCGGCGGGCACTGCTCCGGACCGACCTGACGAGCTGCCTCTTCGTGCCGCTCATGGGTCAGTGCGGGTGGCCGACGGAGGAAGGGTTTGCTGCGCCATGAGTGATCGGGTCTTCACCGCGACGTTTGGGTTTTCGCTCATCGCCCATCTGCTGCTGCTCTTCGGCCAGCTCGGCTCGGTGGGCTGGCTCCAGGCGCCGTTCAAGCCCGTCGAAGTGATCTACGAGTCTGAGGCGACGCGGGAGGAGCTGCGGGCGCTGCAGGCGCAGCTCGCCCGCGCCAAACGCGAGACGGTCGCCTCCCCTGCGCCCAGCCTGCCCGCCGAGCGCACCCAGGTGCACATCCCGGAGCGGCCGTCGCTGATGACCGAACAGCTCCCGCGTGGCGCCCTACACGACCGGGCGTCCGTGGTGGATTTGACCGACGTGGTCGATGCCTCGCGGGGCGACCCGGTGCTGCTCAGCTACTTTACCGCCGTCCGGGATCAGATCCAGGGGACCGCCAACCGGTATTCCTGGGAGTCGGGAGCCGTCCCGCAAGGGCTGGTCTATGTCTCGTTCCACCTGCTGCCCTCGGGGGCGATTGAGCAGCTTGAGATCCTCTCAGGGCGCTCGGTCCCCTCGCAGGTGCTATGGGAGGTTGCGCTGCGGATCGTCAAGGCCTCCGCCCCGTTCCCGCCCTTTCCGCCCTCCCTGCAGCAGGGAGCCACCCAGACCATCATCATCCCGCTTGAGTTTCTCCTCGGGTCCTGAGGTGTCAGACACCTTTCCCGCTTTGAAAGGTGTCTGACACCTTTTTCCTGAGGCGCGTCGGCATTGACACTGCCGCGAGGCTCAACTATAATGCTCGGTGAG
>CAZKXY010000057.1:0-7467 GCA_964556925.1 uncultured Planctomycetales bacterium
GCGACGAACGACCTCTTCTGGGATCGGATCGTGGCCGTGGAGCCGGCAGGCGAGGAGGACGTTTACGACCTCACCGTGCCTGGTCCATCTTCGTGGCTTGCTGACGGCATCGTGAGCCACAACAGCGGGGCTATTGAGCAGGATGCTGACGTCGTGCTCATGCTCTTCCGCGAGGACTACTACAACCCGACGGACGAGAACAAGGGCATCGCCGAGGTGATCGTCGCCAAGCAGCGCAACGGCCCCACCGGAGCCGTCAAGCTCGCCTTCATCAGCGAATACACGCGGTTCGAGACATTGGCCCAGGTGTGATCCCACAACCTGCGCCGGCCTGCCGGAGGCAGGCCTGAATGCTCAGCCGGAACCTTGTGAGGTCAACGTGACCGTTGCCGCATTCATCACGGCGGCATCGGGCGTCCACGCGTCGAGCCGCCGTGTGGCGCAGGTTGTGGGATGATCCGGCGGCCGTTGACCAGTGGGCTCGCCGCGCTCCTCGTGAGCCTGTGCGTGGCGGCCAACGCGTGGGCGGCGCATGAAGGCGAGCGCATCATCCTCCTCGACGTCCAGGGCGCGAAGACGATCGCCAAGGAGACGATCCTGGCGAAGGTCCGCAGCCAGCCCGGCTCGCCCTATCAGGAGGCGATTGTCAGCGACGACATCCGGCGGCTGTTCGCGCTGGGCTACTTCACGGATGTCCGGGCGGACGTGGAGCCGCTGGAGGACGGGCTCAAGCTGATCTTGGTCGTCGTCGAGAAACCGACGATCGGCGCGATCGAGATCGAGGGCAACCGGTTCCTCGCCAGACCGCGGCTGGTGGAGCTGTTCGCGGTGAAGCCGGGCGAGCTCTACGACCCGCGGAAGGTCAAGGAAGGCATCGAGCTGATCAAGGCGGAGTACGTCCGGAAGGGGTTCTCGCAGCCCGAGATCGTTTCCCGGATGGAGCGGGATGAGGCCGCCAATACGGCGACCCTGTCCCTCGTGATCGATGAGGGCGCCCGGACGCGGATCCGGCAGATCCTCGTCGAGGGCAACCAGGCCTTCTCGGACCGGCGGATCCGGAAACTGCTCAAGACCAAGCGCCGGCGGTGGTTCCTGCCCGGCGTCTACCAGGAGCAGGTGCTGGAGGAAGACCTGGAGCGCGTCCGCGCGTTCTACCGCACGCAGGGCTACCAGGACGTGGACGTCACGAAGGCCGTGTACCGCGATCCCTCGGGGAAGGGGCTGGTGATCCACCTGAAGGTGACCGAGGGGCTGCAGCACCGCGTGGGCCAGGTCGCGATCTCCGGGGCGGTGCTGTTCCCCGAGCGCGAGATCCGCCAGATCATCCGGCTCAAGCCCGGCGCGGTCTTCAGCCAGGACGCCCTGCAGGAGGATCTGCGCCTGATCAAGCAGTACTACGGCGACCGGGGCTACATCCACGCGGACGTCGCGCCGGATCCGCAGCTCGACCAGGCGACGAAGCGCGTGAACCTGACATACCACCTCACGGAACGCGAGCTGGTCTACGTCAACCGCATCGAGGTGCAGGGCAACCTCCGGACAAAGGACACCGTCATCCGCCGGGAGCTGCGCATCGACCCGGGCGACGCCTTCAACGGGGCGAGCATCCGCAAGTCGCTCGACCGGCTGTACAACCTGGGGTTCTTCGAGGAGGTCTCGGTGGACACCCAGCCGACGGACGACCCGGCGCGCGAAGACCTCCTCGTGCAGGTCAAGGAGGCGAAGACCGGCAGCTTCAGTTTCGGGGGCGGGTTCTCGTCGGTGGACCGCCTGGTCGGGCTGGTGGAGCTGGAGCAGCGCAACTTCGACCTGTGGAATTTCCCCACGTTCACGGGGGCCGGGCAGGACCTGCGCCTGCGGGCTGAGATCGGCACCGTCCGGCGGTTCTTCGACCTGACGTTTACCGAGCCGTGGCTCTTCGGGCATCCGCTGTCGTTCGGCATCGACGCGTTCAACCGCACCCGCCTGCGCAGCCGCAACCTCGGGTTGGGGTTCGAGGAAGAGCAGCGGGGCGCGGGGGTGCGGCTGGGCAAGGAGTTCATCGACGCGATCACCGTCACGCTCAGCTACCAACTCTTCCAGACGGAGATCTCCGACGTGGTGGAGGAGGCCTCGGCCGACCTGAAGGCGGAGCAGGGGACGAACACGGTGAGCGTGGGGGGTGCGTCGGCCTCGTACGATCGGCGGGACAACCGGTTTGATCCGACGCGGGGCCACTTCCTCTTCAGTTCCTTCGATCTGGCCGGGGGGGTGTTGGGGGCGGACAAGGACTTCTACCGGCTGCAGGGCGGCGGCAGCCTCTACGTGCCGCACGGGGACCGGCTGGTCTTCGAGGCGCGGGTGCGCGCCGGGCTCGTCGACGCCTATGGGGATGACACCGAGGTGCCCATCTTCGAGCGGTTCTTCGGCGGCGGCAGCAGCACCATCCGGGGCTTCCGCGAGCGGCGCGTGGGGCCGCGCGATCCGACGTCCAACGATCCGATCGGAGGGGAGGCCACGCTCGTCGGGACGCTGGAGGAAGTCGTGAGCATCGTCAAGGACGAGCGGGGGCGGTCGATCCTGAAGGGGTCGGTGTTCTTCGACGTCGGCAACGTCTGGAGGCGGGTGGACGACTTCGGCGAGACGTTCAAGTCCGGCGCCGGCATCGGGCTGCGGGTCAACACGCCGATCGGGCCGGTCCGGCTGGATGTCGGGTTGCCGATCACCGATGTCGCCGGCGAGAAACGGGAGCCGCGGTTGCACTTCAACGTCAGCCGCTCGTTCTAGGAGAACAGATGAGAGAAGAGAGTCGGCAGCAGGCAGCAGGCAGAAGGCAGAAGGCGGCGGGCAGCGGACAGCGGGCGCGGTTCCTCTCGTTGGTGCTCTCTGCCTCCTGCCTCCTGCCTGCCGCCTCCTGCCCTCTGGCGCAGGCGGGGGAGCTCAAGATCGGCTACGTCAACCTGGCGAAGGTGTTTGACAACTACGAGAAGACCAAGGCCTCCGACTCCGCGCTTGAGAAGAAAGGCAAGCAGAAGGAAGCGGAGCTGGAGGGCCGGATGAATGAGTTGAAGAAGCTGCGGCAGGGCCTGGAGCTGCTCAATGACGAGGTGAAAGAGGCGAAGGCCAGCGAGATCGAGACCAAATCCGAAGAGCTGCAGCGGTTCCGGAATGCCACCGCCCGGGACCTGCGCCGCGAGCGGGACCGGATCGCGAAGGACATCCTGGAGGAAATCCGGGGGATGCTGAAGGAATACGCCGAGGCCAACGGCTTCGCCGTCATCCTCGATTCCCGCTCCCTCGTCTTCGGCCAGCACACCTATGACGTGACCGAGGACGTCCTCAAGCTGTTGAACAGCCGGGCGAAGAAAGCCGCCCCATGATCCCATCCCCTGTCGCCCAGCCGTTCCGTCCGTCGGAACCGCCCTATCGCGGAACGGCTGGTGTGCGAAAGGTCGTGGGGATCAGGCGGCCGCACAGGGCGGCGCCTGCGGCGCAGCCGCGACAGGGTGTGGGATGAGCGAGCAGCAGCAGACCCTGGCCCATGACGTGCTCCTGAACGGGGTGGGGATCCACACCGGGGAGCCCGTCTCGCTTCGGGTGCTGCCCGCCCCGCCGGACACCGGCATCGTGTTCATTCGGACGGATCTGCCGCACCGGCCGTCGATCCCCGTCAAGTCGGCGCAGGTGGTGGATGTGGCGAAGAGCGTGCGCCGGACGACCCTCTCCAAGGACGGCGTGGAGGTCCAGACCGTGGAGCACTTCATGGCCTCGCTCTGGGGTGCGTCCATCGACAACGCCTATGTCGAGGTGAACAGCGTGGAATTGCCAGGCCTCGACGGGTCGGCCGCGCCGTTTTTGCAGTCCCTGCGCGCGGCGGGCAGCGTCGAGCAGGAGGCCCCCAGACGGTACTTCTCGCTCCGCGAGCCGGTCGTCGTGGAAGAGGGGGAGTCGTCCATTGTGATCTTCCCCCACCGCACGCTGCATGTCTCGTACCTCTTGAGCTATGACCACCCGCGGCTGCAGCCGCAGTTCGTCTCCTTTACGCCGAACGGAACCTCCACGTTCGATCAGGCCGTCGCGCCGGCGCGGACGTTCTGCCTGCGGGAGGAGGCGGAGGGGCTGCGGGCGGCCGGGTTCGGCAAGGGGGCGACCGACGACAACACGCTGGTGCTGGACCGCAAGGGCGTGACCAACAACGCCCTCCGCTTCACCGACGAGTTCGCCCGGCACAAGCTCCTCGATTTGCTGGGGGACCTGTACCTGCTGGGCTGCCACCTGCGCGCCCGCGTGATCGCGATCAAAAGCGGCCACCCGCTGAACGTCAAGCTCCTGAAGAAGCTCGACCAGGCGCTGGAACAGTGGCGGCTGGGCTCGCTGCAATCCGCCTCGTCGGACGTGATGGTGGGGCCGCAGCTGGACATCACGCAGATCGAAAAGATCCTCCCGCACCGCTACCCGTTCCTGCTGGTCGACCGGATCATCGAGCTCACCGAGACGCGCGCGGTCGGGGTGAAATGCGTGACGATCAACGATTATTTCTTCCGGGGCCACTTCCCGGGCCGGCCGGTCATGCCGGGGGTGCTCATCGTGGAGGCCATGGCGCAGGTCGGCGGCATCATCATTCTGAACAAGCCGGAGACCAAGGGCCGCTACGCCTACTTCATGTCGATCGACAAGGTGAAATTCAGGAAGCCCGTGGTGCCCGGCGATGTGCTGATGCTGGAGGCGGAGCTGGGGAAGCTGCGCAGCCGGACCGGCCAGGTGACGGGACGCGCGCTGGTCGACGGGAAAGTGGTCTGCGAGGCCGAGCTGATGTTCGCCCTGGCCGACTGATGCCGATGGTGACCGCCCCCACCCGCGCGAAAGCCCGCCAGGGCGTCTCCGCGTCGAGCCGGCCGGTCGTCCACCCCACCGCCATCGTGCACCCGAAGGCGACGCTGGCCGCCGGCGTCACCGTGGGGCCCTACGCCGTGATCGAGGAGCGTGTGACCGTTGGCGCGCGCACGGCGATCGGCGCGCACTGCGTCCTCGAAGGCCGCACGGCCATCGGCGCCGACTGCGAGATCTTCACCGGGGCGGTCATCGGCAGCATCCCGCAGGACCTGAAGTACCGCGGGGAGCAGAGCGAGCTGGTCATCGGCGACCGGAACAAGATCCGGGAGTACGTCACGATCAACTCCGGCACCACGGGCGGGGGCGGCAAGACGGTGATCGGCTCCGACTGCCTCCTCATGGCCTATGCCCATGTCGCCCATGACTGCCGGATCGGCAGCCATGTCATCCTCGCCAACAGCGCCGCCCTGGCCGGGCACATCCTCGTGGAGGATCGCGCGGTCATCGGCGGGCTGGTCGGGATCCACCAGTTCGTCCGCGTCGGGACGCTGGCGATCATCGGCGGCTGCTCCCGCGTCAGCCAGGACATCCCGCCCTTTTCGACCTGCGTCGGCTACCCGGCCGCGGTGATCGGGTTGAACACCGAGGGGCTCAGGCGGGCGGGGGTCTCGCAAGACGTCAGGCGGCGGCTGCACCACGCGTTCCGCGTCCTCTTCAATTCGAAGCTGTCGATGAGCCACGCCCTGAAGGAGCTTGAGGCGGGGGAGGACTCGTGCCCCGAGCTCGCCCACCTGGTGGCCTTCATTCGCGAATCCAAGCGCGGCGTCACCCGCGCCTAGCGGGGGCCCGTCCACCCATGGGCGCCGGACGCCGCATCGGCCTCATTGCAGGAGCCGGACGCTTCCCCTTCCACGTGGCCCAGGAGGCCAAGCGCCAGGGAGTCGCCGTGGACGCCGTGGGCCTGTCGGGGTGGGTGGATCCGGCGCTCGCCTCGCAGGTGGACACGTATGAGGAGCTGGCGGTCGGGCAGCTCGGCCGGCTCATGGCGTCGTTGACGTCCCGGGGCGTCCGCGAGGCGGTCATGGCCGGGAAGGTGACGAAACAGGCCCTGCTGGATCAGCGCGCGTCGCTGGACGAGGAAGCCAGGCGCCTGCTCGCGCAGGCGCGCGAGGTTTCGGTGCCGGCGATTCTGGGCGCCATCGCGGCGCGCCTGGCTCAGGAAGGGATCGCGCTGCTGGACTCCTCGACGTTTCTCAAGCCCAACCTGTGCCCGGTCGGGGTGCTGACCGTCCGGCGCCCGACGAGCGCGGAGCAGGCGGACGTCCAGGTCGGCCTGTCCGCGGCGCGCGCGATTGCCGCGATGGATATCGGGCAGACGGTGGCCGTCAAAGGTCGGGTCGTGGTGGCGGTGGAGGCGCTCGAAGGCACGGACGCGACGATCCGCCGGGCGCGTGCGCTGGCCGGATCCGGGCTGGTGGTGGTGAAGACCGCCGCGCCGGCGCAGGACCGCCGGTTCGACCTGCCGGTCGTCGGGATGGACACGATCCGGGCGCTCCAGGACGCGCAGGCCGGCTGCCTGGCGATGGAGGCGGGGACGACGCTCCTGCTGGAGCGGGACGCGCTGATCGCCGCGGCGAACGCCGCGCGCCTCTGCCTCCTCGGCGTAAAAAGTGTCTGACACCTTTCGACCTGTCGTCTCGGATCAGGAAAGGTGTCTGACACTTTTTCAGAAAAGTGTCTGGCACTTTTTCGCATGATCCCGATCAGAGATACAATTCCATCGCGGCGGACGGCATGGGTGACGCGGACGCTGCTCATCCTCAACGTCGCGGCCTTCCTGATCGAACTGCGCCAGGGCAGCCGCCTGGAGACGTTCCTCTTCCAATTCGGCGTCGTGCCCGCCCACTGGTTGGTCAGCAGCGCCAGCGACCTGCTGGACTGGCCCCGGCTGTTCCTCACGCTCGTGACGTCCCAGTTTCTGCACGGCGGCGTCCTGCATCTGGGTTCGAACATGCTCTACCTCTGGATCTTCGGCGATAACGTGGAAGACCGGTTGGGCCCTGCGCGGTTCGTGTGGCTCTACCTCGGCAGCGGGGTGGCGGCGGCGGTGACGCAGCTGTTGCTCACGCCGAACTCCTCACTCCCCATGGTCGGCGCCAGCGGCGCGATCGCGGGCATCCTGGGCGCGTACCTCTTGATGTTTCCAACCTCCCGCATCATCACGCTGGTGCCGCTGGGCTTCTTCATGCAAACGGTGGAGCTGCCGGCGGCGCTGTTCCTCGGCCTGTGGTTCCTGCTCCAGTGGGCGCAGGGGCTGTCCACGATCGGCCAGGTGGCGGACGTGGGCGGGGTCGCGTTCTGGGCCCACATCGGCGGCTTCATCTGCGGGATGGTGGCCACCGCCGTCTTGCGCCCTCGGCGTCAATGGTAACGCGAACCAGGTGACCCCATGGGCAGGACAAGCACGGCGACCAAGCGAGCCCGAGCGAAGAATCAGGCAGGCCCTGGCGCCATCGTGGGGTTTGAAGAGAAACTCTGGCAGGCCGCCGATAAGATGCGGGGCCACATGGACCCGGGGGAGTACAAGCATGTGGCCTTGGGACTCGTGTTCCTCAAGTACATCTCGGACGCCTTCGAGCAGCGCCGAGAGGAATT
>CAZKXY010000058.1:0-7158 GCA_964556925.1 uncultured Planctomycetales bacterium
GCGGCGGAGCAGATGAAGAAGGTCGGCGCCTTCATCCCGGGCATCCGGCCGGGGCCGCCGACGGTGGAGTACCTGGACCAGACGCTGACCCGCGTGACGTTCGTGGCCGCCATCTACCTGGTGGTGATCGCGATTCTGCCGGACGTCATCATGGCGTGGATGAAGATCCCCCAGCGCGTGGCGAGCTTCTTCGGCGGCACGAGCCTGCTCATCGTGGTGGGGGTCACGCTCGACACCATGAAGCAGATCGAGTCGCACCTGCTGATGCGCCACTATGAAGGGTTCTTCAAGTCCACGCGGCTCAGAGGGCGCCGATGACCGTCACCCGACAGAGCCATGCGGAATGCGGAATGCGGGATGCGGAATGGACAGCACCCCATGCCCTATGCCCCATTCCGCGTTCCACATTGCGCCGTATCTCGGTGGGGTAATCGTGCGGATCGTGTTGCTGGGGCCCCCGGGGGCCGGCAAAGGTTCTTTGGCATCGCTCTACCACGCGCGGCTGCGGATTCCGCATCTGTCGACCGGGGAAATTTTCCGGCAGGAGATCGCGCGCCACACGCCGCTTGGCCGGCGGGTCCAACGCTACGTGACCAGCGGCCGGCTGGTGCCGGACGCCTTGGTCGTGCAGGTCATGGCCGCGCGCCTGACGGGCCGCCGGTTGAGGCGGTTCGTGCTGGACGGCTTTCCCCGGACGCGCGGGCAGGCCGCCGGGCTCGACCGCGCGCTGCGCGCGCGCGGCTTCCCGCTGCAGGCGGCGGTGTACCTGACGTCGCCGGAGCCGTTGCTGGTGAGGCGGCTGGCCGGCCGGCTGGTTTGCGCCCGCTGCGGGGAGAATTACCATATCCGGCGGATGCCGCCGAGACGCCCGGGGGTCTGCGACCGGTGCGGCGGGCGGCTGATCACCCGCAAGGATGATGAGCCGGCGACGATCCGCAAGCGCCTGGCGATCGACCGCAAGGCCGCCACGCCGCTCGTCGCCTACTACCAGCGGCGCGCGCTGCTGTATCGCGTGGACGGCGCCGGGCATCTGGAGACGGTCTTCCAGCGGACCCTGAGACTGTTCCGCCGCCAGGGGTGGCTGGAACGATGATTGAATTGAAAACCGCGAGCGAACTGGACCGGATGCGGCAGGCTGGCCACATCGTCGCGAACCTGCTGGCGCAGTTGCGCGCGTTGGTGCGGCCGGGCCTGAAGACCCAGGCGCTCGATGCCAAGACCCGCGCGTTCCTCAAGCGGACGAACGCGACCCCGGCGTTTCTGGGCTATCGAGGGTTCCCCGCAGCCGTCTGCGTGTCGGTGAACGATGAGGTGGTGCATGGCATCCCCGGCGAGCGGGTGTTGCGCGAGGGCGACGTCGTCAGCCTTGACGCCGGGGCGATCGTGGGCGGCTTCTATGCGGATGCGGCCACGACCGTCGTGCTCGGCGACGGCACCCCCCAGGCGCGGCGTCTGACGGACACCACGCGCCTGGCCTTGGAGCGCGGGATCGCCCAGGCGGTGGTCGGTCATCGGCTGTCGGACATCTCGCACGCCGTGCAGGCGTGCGTGGAGCAGGCCGGATTCAGCGTGGTGCGGGACTTCGTGGGCCATGGGATCGGGCGCGCGCTCCATGAGGATCCCCCGATTCCGAACTATGGGCCGCCCAACATGGGCCCGCGGTTGAAAGCGGGGATGGTCCTCGCCATTGAGCCCATGGTCACGATGGGCGGCGCCGACGTGCGGGTCTTGGGCGATGGGTGGACGGCGGTGACCACCGATGGATCCTGGGCGGCGCATTTCGAGCACACCGTGGCGGTGACCGACAACGGGCCGGACATCCTGACGACGCTGGGATGAAAGAGGAGCTCATCGAAGTGGAGGGGACCGTCGTGGAGGCGTTGCCGAACACGATGTTCCGCGTGGACATCCAGGACGGCCACCACGTGCTGGCCCATTTGGGAGGCAAGTTGCGCAAGCACTATATCCGCATCCTGCCCGGGGACAAGGTCAAGGTGGAGCTCTCGCCCTACGACCTGACCCGCGGGCGGATCACGTTCCGGTTTTGACATGATCCCACAACCTGGGCGGCCCCGCCTCTGGCGGGGCGGGGCGCCCATCAGAGTTGACGCCTGGCGCTGCGACCTTGGGCCGGTTCGGTCGCTGTGTCCAGACGTGTTCGAACCGGCCCGCGTCCAGGTTGTGGGATGAAGGTGCGGGCGTCGATCAGGCGGGTCTGCAGCAAGTGCAAGATCATCCGCCGACAGCGGGTCGTGCGGGTCATTTGCTCGAATCCGAAGCACAAACAACGGCAGGGGTAATGCCACGGATTGTCGGGGTAGAAGTGCCCAAGGAGAAACGGATCGAGGTGTCGCTGAGGTACCTCTACGGGGTCGGCCGCACGGCGTCGCGCAAGATTCTGGCGAGCACCCAGGTCGACCCGAACAAGCGGGCGAAGGATCTCACGGACGAGGAAGTCGCGCGGCTGTCGCAGCACATCCAGGCGACCTATAAGGTGGAAGGGGACCTGCGCCGCGAGGTGGCCGGGAACATCAAGCGGATGATCGATATCGGCGCCTACCGCGGCCTGCGGCACAAGAAGGGCCTGCCCGTCAGGGGCCAGCGGACCCGCACCAACGCCAGGTCGCGGAAAGGCCCGCGGCCGCGCGTCGGGGTGCGCAAGCGCACCCGTCCCGTCGCCGGCCCGGGGCGGACCGGCGCGTCGTAACGAGGACACATGAGGCCACAGCTTCCGGAACGCCGTGAACGCAAGTGGGGGGATCAATTCGCGCCGCGACGTACGTTCGCTTCGCTCCGTAAGTCGCGCGCTCATTGAAGGAGTGATCATGGCTGAGGAGCAGCACAGCAAGCCGCAGGACCGAGCGAAGGAGGCTCCGGCGCCGAAGGAGGCTGCCGCTGGCGTCGCGCCGGGCGCGACCGGCCAAGAGCCGCAGGCGGCCGGGGCACTCGCCAAGGACGTCGTCAAGGCGGCTCCAAAACCCCGAGGCAAAAAGCGCGTGTCCGGCACGCAGGGCATCGCGCACATCTTCGCCACCTTCAACAACACCATCGTGACCATCACCGATCGAGCGGGCAACGCCATCTGCTGGAGCACGTCGGGGGCGAGCGGCTACCACGGGTCCAAGAAATCCACGCCCTACGCCGCGCAGGTCGCCGCGATGAATGCGGCGAAGAAAGCGCTGGAGGCGGGGCTGAAGGAAGTCGAGGTCTTCGTGAAGGGGCCGGGGCAGGGCCGGGAATCCGCGATCCGCTCGCTGTCGCAGGCCGGGTTGACGATCACCGCGATCAAGGACGTCACCCCGATCCCGCACAACGGCTGCCGCCCGCCGAAGAGGCGACGCGTCTGATGGGGCGCTATCTCGGTCCCTCCTGCCGCCTCTGCCGCCGCGAGGGCATGAAGCTCTTCCTGAAGGGCACCAAGTGCTACAGCCCCAAATGCCCGGTGGACAAGCGCGCCTTTCCGCCCGGCCAGCATGGGCAGATCCGCGTCAAGTTGTCGGACTACGGGATCCAGTTGCGTGAGAAGCAGAAGGTCAAGCGGATGTACGGCCTGCTGGAGCGGCAGTTCCAGCGGTACTTCCGCATCGCGCAGAAAGCGAAGGGGGTGACGGGACAGCAGCTCCTCGAGATGCTGGAGCGCCGGCTGGACAACGTCGTCTACCGGATGGGGTTCGCCACGTCCCGCCACGAGGGCCGGGAGATGGTGCGGCACCGTGGCATCACGGTGAACGGCCGGCTCGTCGACATCCCGTCCTTCCTCGTGAAGGTCGGCGACGTCGTGCAGACAGCCCCCGCGCGCAGCGGCCAGGCGGCCCGGATCAAGGAGAACCTGGAGCGGACGAAGGATCGCCCCGCGCCGGCCTGGATCCAGGTCGATGCGAAAGCGCTGAAAGGCACGGTCGCGCGCGCGCCCCAGAAAGATGACATCGGCCTGCCGATTCAAGAGCAGCTCATTGTAGAGCTCTATTCAAAATAACCTGAGAGGGGATCATGGGGACGCTGTGGCGTGATTTCGCAACTCCGAAGAAGCTCGCCTGCGACGAGGAAAGCCTGACCGACACCTACGGCCGGTTCATCGCGGAGCCCTTTGAGCGCGGCTACGGGATGACGATCGGCAACAGCCTGCGGCGGGTGCTCCTGTCCTCCATCGAGGGCGCCGCCGTGACGTCCATCAAGGTCGACGGGGTGCTCCATGAGTTCAGCTCGATCCCCGGCGTGCTGGAGGACGTCACGCAGATCGTCCTGAACGTGAAGCAGCTCGTGCTGCGCGCCCATTCGCGGCAGCCGAAGACGCTGGTCGTGGAGAAGGACAAGAAGGGGCCCGTGACAGCGGCGGACCTTGAGGGCGACGGGACGGTCGAGGTGGTCAATCCGGAGCTCCACCTGTGCACGCTGACCAAGGCCGGCAAGTTCCGGATGGAGCTGGAGGTCAACCGCGGCCGCGGCTACGTGCCGGCCGAGAAGCACAAGAAGGAGGGCCAGCCCATCGGGATCATCCCGGTCGACGCGCTCTTTTCCCCGGTGAAGCGGGTCAACTTCAGCGTTGAGGACACCCGGGTGGGGCAGGTGACGGACTACGACCGGCTGCTGCTTGAGGTGTGGACCAACGGCTCGATGACGCCGAAGGACGCCCTCCTGTACGCCTCGAACATCCTGCAACGCCATCTCGATCTGTTCGTGAACTACGGCAGCCTGCCCGAGGAGCCGGAGGACGAGCAGCCCCAGGCGGTGAATGAGGAGCTGGAGGAGAAGCTCAAGACGCCGATCGCCGAGCTGGAGCTGTCGGTCCGGGCGGCCAACTGCCTGCGGGAAGCCAAGATCACCACGATCGGCGATCTCGTGCTCAAGAGCCCGCAGGAACTGCTCAAGTACCGGAACTTCGGCAAGAAATCCCTGGCGGAGATCGACGAGCTGCTGCACGGCATGGGCCTTGCGCTCGGCATGACGTCGAAGGCCGAGCCCGAGCAGCAGCCAGCGCTCTAATGGTGTCAGACACCTTTCCCGCTTCAAAAGGTGTCTGACACCTTGTAGAAGATGCGACACGCGCAGCAGAGTCAACGGTTGTCGGTTCCCACGGCCCGGCGGCAGGCCGTCTTGCGGGGGCTGGTCCGCGGGCTCGTCGTGCACGGCCAGATCAAGACCACCTACGCGCGCGCCAAGGCCGCGCAACGGCTTGCCGACCGCCTGGTGACGCTGGGCAAGGACGGCAGCGTCCACTCCCGCCGGCGGGCGTTCCGGATCCTCCAGGACCGCACGCTGGTGAAACAGCTCTTCGCTGAAATCGCCCCGCGGTACCTGGAGGTCTCCGGCGGCTATACGCGGGTGGTGCGGCTCTCCCCCCGTCCTGGCGACGGGGCGCAGCGGGCCGTGCTGGCGCTGAGCCGTCTGCCGGCGGCTCGGCCGGTGCCCGCGGGGCCGAGAGGCGCACAGCCTCCGCAACCCTCAACGCCCAAACCGTCCCAGCCGACGCAGCCAGAGCACGCCCCCAAACCGAAGAAGTTCTTCGAGGGGCTGCGAACCCTGTGGACCCGCAGGAAGAGCCGTGAGCCGTGACCTGTGGCTCGTGACTCACTGATGAAGGCGTCCATCACGCTGGCGGATCGCCTTCGGCATATCGACGCCTCGCCGACCCTGGCCCTGGCCGCCAAGGCGAAGGCGCTGGTGAAAGCCGGCAAGGCGGTGCTGGACTTCACCGCCGGCGAGCCGGATGTTCCCACGCCCGCGCACATCAAAGAGGCCGGGATGGCGGCGATTCGCGCGGAGCAGACCAAGTACACGCCGGTCGCCGGGATTCCCGAGCTGCGGGCGGCGGTGGCGGCGAGCGTCAACCGGCTGCGACAGACCTCCTACCAGCCCGCGCAGGCGCTCGTCACGTGCGGCACGAAGCACGCGCTCTACAACGTGTTTCAGGCGCTGTGCCAGCCGGGCGATGAGGTCATCGTCTTCAGCCCCTACTGGGTCAGCTTTCCGCCGCTCGTCCACCTCGCCGGTGCCGCGCCGGTCATCGTCGAGACCCAGGAGGCGCAGGGCTTTCTTCCGGAGCCGGCCGCGGTGGCAGCCGCGCTGACTGACGTCACCAAGGCGATCATCCTCAACAGCCCCAGCAACCCCACCGGCGCGGTGATCGACGCGGACCGGCTGAGGGCGATTGCGCAGCTGGCGCGCGCGCGCGAGCTGCTCATCGTCAGCGATGAGATCTACGACCAGCTCGTGTACCCCCCCGCCCGCCACGTGTCGATCCTCCAGGCCGCGCCGGAGGTGCTGGACCGCACCGTGATCGTCGGCGGCGTCTCGAAGACCTACAGCATGACCGGCTGGCGGATCGGCTACGCGGTCGGCCCGCAGCCGTGGATTGACGCGATGACCAACATCCAGAGCCATTCCACCTCGAACCCGACCTCGATCAGCCAGCATGCCGCGCTGGCCGCCCTCACCGGCGACCAGGCGCCCGTCGGAGAGATGCTCCAGGAGTTCCAGCGCCGGCGGGACCGGCTGGTGCAGGGGCTCAACCGGCTCGCGCCCCTGCGATGCCCGACGCCCGGTGGCGCCTTCTATGCGTGGTGCAACGTGAAGGGGCTCGGCGGCTCCTCGGAGGCGATCGCGGCGCGATGGCTGGAGGAGGCGCAGATCGCCGTCGTGCCAGGCGAGGGGTTCGGCGCGCCGGGGTATCTGCGCTTCAGCTTCGCGACGTCGCTGGAGACGATCGACCAGGCCCTCGAGCGCCTGCGCTCGTGGCTGGACAAGCGGACGACGAGATGATCTCAGCGATGGCGAGCATCCCTGATTGCTGCGGGGGTGGCTCGCCTGCGGTTCGCGGCATCGTTCCGGCCGCCCAGCGCGCGGCCGGTCGCTCGACGGCAGTCCTCGCTCGTCCCGCCTGCGGCGGGACACCGTGCCCGCTCGGACTGCCGACGTGCCGCTCACCGCAGGCATCGCCCCCCGCAGCCATGGGGCGATCGGAAGGGAAATCATGCACCGGGTGACGTTTATCCCAGGGGACGGCGTCGGGCCGGAGGTCGCGTGGGCGGCGCGCCGCTGCCTCGAGGCGACCGGGGTGGGGTTCACATGGGACGAGCGGGTCGCCGGGCAGGCGGCAATCAAGACCGCCAAGACGCCGCTGCCCGAGGAGACGCTGGCGTCCATCCGGGAGACCCGCGT
>CAZKXY010000059.1:0-6857 GCA_964556925.1 uncultured Planctomycetales bacterium
CCCGGCGCCGAGAAACCCGATGCCGCTGATCACCTGCGCGGCCATCCGCGTCGGATCCAGCACGGCCCGGCCGGCCCAGACCTCCATGAGGTAGAGGCCGGTCATCATGATGAGGCAGGACCCCACCCCGACGAGGATGTGCGTGCGGAACCCCGCCGCCCGGCCGTGGCGTTCCCGCTCGAACCCGATGGCGCCGGCGATGAGCGTAATGAGGAGCAAGCGCTGAAGGATGACGGCGTCGGTCATGGTAGTGCTGATCCCACCGTCAAACCTGGGACACTTCTATTTTCCCTCAGTCGATCGATCGGAAAATAGAAATGTCCCAGCGGAAGCGCCATACTAGACCAGACAGAGGTTCGGGTCAGCGGCCAGATCCAGCGAGGCGACGCGACCCTGCTGCAACAGCGGATAGGCGATCCCGGCGACCATCGCCCCGTTATCGACGCACAGCGGCGGCGGCGGGAACACCACCTGGAGCTGCTGGGCCGCGGCGACGTCGGCAAAGCGCTCGCGCAGCCGCCGGTTCGAGGCCACCCCGCCGCCCACGACCACCCGGCGCACGCCGGCGCGCTGGCACGCTTTGAGCGTCTTCGTCACGAGCAGCTCCACGGCCGCCTCTTGAAAGCTCGCCGCAATATCCGCGACCTGCTGCTGATTGAGCGCCGCAGGTTGTGGCTCTGGGCGCTGGGCGCTGGGCGCTGGGCGCCTGCCCTCAGCCCCCAGCCCCGAGCCCTGAGCGGCCTTTCGCACGTACTGGTACACGGCGGTCTTGAGCCCGCTGAAGCTGAAGTCCAGCGGCTGCTTCGTCTGCGTCCGCGGCAACGCCACCGCCGCCCGGCGGCCTTGCTCCGACAGCCGGTCGATCACCGGCCCGCCGGGGTAGCCCAATCCCAGCAGCTTCGCGACCTTGTCAAACGCCTCCCCGACCGCGTCGTCCTTCGTCTGGCCTAAGCGCTCGAAGCGCGCGTCCGCGTGCACCACGCACAACACGGTATGCCCGCCGGACACCACGAGGCCCACGTAGGGCGGCGCAAGGCCGGGGTCGGTCATCTCGCCGGCATACAGGTGCGCGGCCAGATGGTCCACCGGGATGAGCGGCCGATCCAGCGACACCGCCAGCCCCTTGGCAAATGACAGCCCGATGAGCAGCGCCCCGGGCAGGCCAGGCCCCTGGGTCACCGCCACCGCGTCGAGATCCTCCGGCGTCAGCGCGGCGTCGTCGAGCGATTGGCGCAACACGTCCCAGATGGCCTCCACGTGCAGCCGGGCCGCGATCTCCGGGATGACGCCGCCGTACGGGGCATGGAGGGAGAGGCTGGAGGCGACGGCGTTGCTGAGGACCGTGCGGCCGTTCTCGACGATGCCGACCGCGGTCTCATCGCACGAGGTTTCAATGCCGACGATCCGAACCGGCATGACGCTAGCGGTAGGCCGTGTGGAGCTTGCGCTCGGCCTGGTAGACCTTGATCCCTTTCAAGAGGTCGACGGCCCGGGCGAGCTGGCTGTCCAACGGCTTCTTGGCCGAGGGCTGACCCGCGCCGGCGTCCGTCCCCGACGGCTCCTCCGTCTCAATCCGGTCAAACAGCTCCGCGCCCTCGTTCGGCTTCTCCGGCTCTTGCGGCGGGCGCTCGAGCGGCACCACCACGTCCGGCGCGATGCCCTCGCCGTGGATCGACCGGCCGTTGGGCGTGAAGTACTTGCTCGTCGTCAGCCGCAGGGCGCTGCCGTCTGTCAGCGGGAAGATCGTCTGCACCGAGGCCTTGCCGTGGGACTTCGTGCCCATCACGATGCCGCGTCGATGGTCCTGGATGGCGCCGGCGACGATCTCCGACGCCGAGGCCGAGCCCTCATTGATCAGCACGACCAGCGGCACGTCGGTCACGATGCCGTCCGCGCCGGCCCGCATCTCCTGGTTCTGATTGCGCAGCCGCCCCTTCGTCGACACGATCACCTGGTGCCGCGTCAGGAACAGCTCCGAGACGGACACGGCCACGTCCAGCAGCCCGCCGGGGTTGTTGCGCAAATCCAGGATCAGGCTGTCCATCTCCTGCTCCTTCAGCCCTCGGAGCGCCACCTCGAGGTCATCCGTGGTCTTCTCGCGAAAATCGGAGAGCCGGACATAGCCGATGTGATCCTCGATCAGCCGGGCCTCGCGGACGCTCTGGATCGTGATGATCGCCCGCTCCAAGGCGACGTCCTTCAGCTCGTTCTCCTTCTCCCGGAAAATCGTCAGCGTGACGCTCGTCTGCGGCTTGCCGCGCAGCTTCTTCACCGCTTCGAGCAGCGTGATGCCGCGGGTGAGCTGGCCGTCGATCTTCACGATGCGGTCCCCCGCCTTCAGCCCCGCCCGGAACGCGGGCGTGTCGTCGATCGGCGAGATGATGGTGAGCAGATCGTCCTTGATCGTGATCTCGATCCCCAGCCCCCCGAACGCGCCTTCCGTGTCCACCTTCAGTTCATTGTAGCTGTCCGGATCGAGGAACTGGCTGTAGGGGTCCAGGGTGGCGAGCATCCCCTTGAGCGCGCCGTAGATCAGCGCCTTCGCCTCCGGCTCCTCGACGTAGTCGGAGCGGACGATCGCCAGGGCGTGCTCGAACAGCTCCAGCTCCTTGTAGATGGCCTCGTTGTCGTCCGGTGTCGCCGAGCTGCTCTTGGCCCCGAACGTGCCCGTCTGCGTGACCGCCAGACCCGCCACCATCACGAGCCCGCTGAGCCAGAGACGGTTCAGCCGTTTCATACGGATTTCAGGGCCTCCAATTTCTGCGTGAGCAGCGCGTGCATCTGCTGCGGGTTCGCCTTGCCCTTGGACTGCTTCATCGCCTCGCCCATCAGGTGCGTCAGGGCCGTCACCTTGCCCTTCCGGTACGCCTCCACCGACTGCGGGTTGGCCTGGAGGACGGCGTCGGCGATCTGCTCCAGGACGCCGGGGTCGGCGATCTGCGTCAGCTGCTGCCGCTCGACGAGCGCGCGCGGATCCTGCTGCTGCTCGAGCATCTGGAGGAACACCGTTTTCGCCATCTTGCCGGACAGCGTGCCTTGCGCTATCAATTCTACCAGATGTGCGAGCCATTCGGGGCGAAGTTTCACACCCGCCTGTCCCTCGCCGCGAGGCGAGGCAGACAGGTCGTCAGGATCCAGCTCCTTCGCGTTGAGGTAGGCCGAGAGATCCCCCATGATCCAGTTCGCAACGGGTTTCGGCGGCGCGCCCGCCTGGATCGCCCCTTCGAAGAGCTGCGCCAGCGCGCGGTGCTGCGTGAGGACCTTGGCGTCATAGGCCGAGAGCTGGTACGCCTCCTGCAGCCGCTGGCGTTTTCTGGCGGGCAGCTCCGGCAACCCCTCGCGGATCCGGGCGACCAGCGCGGGGTCGATGATGAACGGGACCAGGTCCGGCTCGGGGAAATACCGGTAATCCGCCGCTTCCTCTTTGCTCCGCATGAGGCTCGTCTTCTGCGTCTTCGCGTCCCACAGGCGGGTTTCCTGCGGGATCCGCTCGCCCTGGTCCAGGAGCGCCGCCTGCCGCCGCGTCTCATGCTCGAGCGCCAGGCGGACGGCTTTGAAGGAGTTGAGGTTCTTGACCTCCACCTTCGCCCCCAACGAAGCGCCCGGCCGGCGCAGGGAGATGTTCGTGTCGCACCGCAGGCTGCCCTCCTCCATGTTGCACGTGGAGACGTCGAGGTACTGGACGAGCGCTTTCAGGTCCAGCAAGTACTGGGACGCCTCCTCGGGCGAGCGCAGGTCCGGCTCGCTCACGATCTCCAGCAGCGGCACCCCCGTGCGGTTGAAATCCACGAAGCTGTCGGTGGGGCTGCCTTCATGCAGCAGCTTGCCGGCATCCTCCTCGAGATGGATGCGCGTGAGGCCGATCCGCTTCGTCTGGTCGCCCACCACGATGTCCAGATGGCCATGCTGCGCCAGCGGCTGGTCATACTGGGAGATCTGGTAGTTCTTCGGCAGATCCGGATAAAAATACTGCTTCCGGTCGAACTTCATCACCCGGGCGATCTGGCAGTCGAAGGCGAGCGCGACCCGGATGCCCCACTCCAGCGCCCGCGCGTTCAACACCGGCAACACCCCGGGCAGGCCCAGGCACACCGGACAGGTCTGGCTGTTGGGCGCTGCCCCGAACGTCGTCGGGCAGCCGCAGAAGAGCTTCGTCGTCGTGCTGAGCTGGAGGTGCACCTCCAGCCCGATCACCGTCTCGTACCCCATCGCTCCACTGGTGTCAGACACCTTTCAAAGCGGGAAAGGTGTCTGACACCTTTTCAGTCGCCGCGGCGAAGCGCCCGCCGCCGCGTCTGCCACTGGGTGTGCTGCTCGTACGCATGCGCCAGCCGCAGCAGCACGGCCTCCTGGAAGGGCGCGGCCAGCAGCTGCATCCCGATCGGCAGCCCGTCGGCCGTCGCCCCGCAGCACATCGACAGCGCCGGGACGCCGGCGAGGTTCGCCGAAATCGTGTAGATGTCCGAGAGGTACATCTGGAGCGGGTCATGGATCTTTTCGCCCAGGCGAAACGGCGGGGTGGGCGACGTCGGCATGAGGATGGCGTCGCACCGGGAAAGCGCTCGGTCGAAATCCTGCTTGATGAGCGTCCGGACCTTCATCCCCTTGAGGTAATACGCCTCGTAGTACCCCTGCGAGAGGACGTAGGTGCCCAGGAGGATCCGCCGTTTTGACTCCGCACCGAACCCCTCGGTCCGGGTGCGCAGGTACATGTCAATCAATTCGCTCTGGGCTGGGGGCTCTGGGCTGGGGGGCTGCCCCGAGCCCTGACCCCTGAGCCCTGAGCCGCGGGGGGCGCGCCAGCCGTACTGCACCCCGTCGTACCGGGCCAGGTTGGAGCTGGCTTCGGCGGTCGCCACGATGTAGTAGGCCGCGATCGCCTTGTCGATGTGCGGCAGCGCCACCCGTGCCGTGCGGCAGCCGAGCTGCTGGAAGACCCGCAAGGCCTCCTCGATCGCCCGCCTGACGTCGTCGGTCTGCCCTTCGGCAGGAAGCTCCGGCAGGCCGATCGACAGCCCGCGCACCGGCTGCGCCAGCTCGCGCGCGTAGTCCGGCACTCCCACCGGCGCCGAGGTCGAGTCACGAGGGTCGTGGCCGGCGATGACGGAGAGCAGGATCGCGGCATCCTGCGCGTCCTTCGCCAGCGGCCCGATCTGATCCAGGGAGGAGGCGAAGGCCACCAGCCCGTAGCGCGAGACGCGCCCGTAGGTCGGCTTCACCCCGACGATCCCGCAGAACGCGGCCGGCTGCCGGATCGAGCCGCCGGTGTCGCTGCCCAGCGCGGCGATGGCCAAGTCCGCGGCCACCGCGGCGGCCGAGCCGCCGCTTGAGCCGCCCGGCACGACGTCCAGGCGCGCGGCGCGAGGGTTTTTGGTCGGGCCGAACGCCGAGTTTTCCGTTGAGGACCCGAAGGCGAACTCATCCATATTGGCCCGCGGGATCAGCACGGCGCCTTCCTGCTTGAGCCGCTCGATGACTGTCGCGTCATACGGCGGGCGGAACCCGGCCAGGATGCGGGAGGCGCAGCTCGTCTCCTCCCCGTCAATGCAGATGTTGTCCTTGATCGTGATGGGGATCCCGCGCAGCCGGCCCGCGGGGATTGCCGCAAGCTGCGCCTCAAGCTGCTGCCGCAGCCGCTGCGGCTCGACGCCAAGGTAGGCATGGAGCGAGGGGTTCAGCCGGTCGATGCGCGCCAGGACATCGTCGAGGAGGTCCCGCGGCGAGACGGCGCCCGCGGTGAGCAGCGCGCGCAGCTCGTGGATGGTCTTGGACGCCAGCTCCCCGGATGGCATGCGGTTACGTTTCGATCACCTTGGGGACCTTCACGAAGGGGGGCTGGGCTGCCGGCGCGAGGCGCACGACCGCCTCCTGGCTCAGGCAGGCTCGCCGCTTGTCCGGGCGGAGGACATTCGCCAGCGGCAGGACATGGCTGGTCGGCTCCACCGCGTCGGTGGGCACGGCCTGCAGTTGCTGGACGTACTGGAGGATGTCATCGAGCTGCGCGGCGAGCTGGTCCAATGCCTGCCCCTCGAGGCGCAGGCGGGCCAGCCACGCCACTTGCTTCACCACCTCAGGGCTGATCACGTTCATCTACGAGGCTATTGTAGCACACTCCCGGTGCCAGGCACTTCGCCACTGACATCCGACCGCGAAGAGCCAGGCACCGGCACGAGGAGACGGGTCAGGGCGGCAAACTGCGGCAACGACAGCGCTTCGCCTCGCACATCCGCGGCCAACCCGAGTTGGGTGACCAGCCCCGCCAGCCGCTGCCGCGGGATGCGCTCCTGGGACCACGCCCGAAGGCCGTTCACGAGCGTCTTGCGCCGCTGGGCGAATGCCGCCTTCACGATGGCAAAGAACAGCCGCTCGTCGGGCACCTCGACGGCCGGCCTGGCGCGTGGCGTCAAGCGGAGGCAGACGGACTCCACGGCCGGCTGGGGGAAAAAGGCGGCGCGGCCGATCGCGCCCACCCGGCTGATGTCCCATCCATACTGCGCCAGCACGGTGAGCCGTCCATAGGCTTTGGTGCCGGGGCGTGCCAGCAGCCGCTGCGCCACTTCTTCCTGCAGAATCACGATGGCGCGGGCGATCGTCGCGCGCGCTTCGCACAGCGAGGCGAGAATCGGCGAGGTGAGCTGGTACGGGATCGCGCCCACGACGACGGCGTGCGGCACCGCGTTCCAGTGAAACGTCAGGATATCCTGGCAGACCACCGCCACCTGCGGCCGGCCGGCCAGCCGCGCCTTCAGCAACGCGCCAATCCGCGCATCGACCTCGACGGCGATGACCCGGCCGGCCCGCTCGGCCAGCGGCTCGGTGAGCGCCCCGAGCCCTGCGCCGATCTCCACCACGGTGTC
>CAZKXY010000060.1:0-6805 GCA_964556925.1 uncultured Planctomycetales bacterium
ACAATAAGGCACAACCACAGAAGTCGGTGAAGTGACAGAGCCGCTTATTCGTAAACTTGAGCTACGTCGGTGCGGGACACTCTCACCGGCTTTACCAGTCATGGAGGGATGAGGAATGGCGGGAGCGGTCGTGGAGTTGTCGGACGCCAACTTTGAGCAAGAAGTCATCAAGTCAGCGACCCCGGTCCTGGTCGACCTCTGGGCGGCGTGGTGCGGGCCGTGCCGCCTGATCGCACCGGTGGTCGAGGAGCTGGCCGGGAAATACCAAGGCAAGGTGAAGATGGGCAAGGTCAACGTCGACGATGACCCACAGATCGCAGCACGGTTCCGCATTATGAACATCCCGACGCTGCTCTTGTTCAAAGGCGGCCAGGAGGTCGATCGGATCGTCGGGGTCGTCCCCAAGGAAGAGCTGGCGCGCCGCATCGACCGCGTGATCAGTTGAACACCCCGGCCATCGCCGTCTTCTGCTCGGGCGCAGGCACGAACCTCCAGGCGATCCTCAACGCCTGCGCCCGCGGCGCGATTCCGGCCCGCGTGGCGCTCGTCATCAGCGATCGGGCCAACGCCTATGCGCTGACGCGGGCCAGGCGCGCCGGGGCGCCTGCCGTCTCCCTGGATCCTGCTACGTTCCCGGCTCACGCCGGCTTTGAGCGGGAGCTCATCGCGCGCTGCCGCGCGGCGCGCGTACGGCTGGTGTGCCTGGCCGGGTTCATGCGGATCCTCTCGCCGGTCTTCGTCCGCGCCTTTCGCCACCGCATTCTGAACATCCACCCCGCGCTGTTGCCGGCCTTTCCTGGCGCGCATGCGGTTCGGGATGCGCTCGCCTGGGGGGTCAAGGTCACCGGGGTCACCGTGCACCTCGTGGACGAGCAGGTCGACCACGGCCCGATTGTGCTGCAGGAGCCTGTCCTGGTCCGCCCGGGGGACACCGAAGCGTCGTTGCTGGCGCGGCTGCACCGGGTCGAGCATCGGCTCTATCCGCGGGCGATCCGCTTGGTGCTGGCCGGGCAGGTGGCCGTGCGCGGCCGCCGCACCGTTATCCACAGGTCGGCCGCGAAACGAACCGGCGAAGTGCCTGGCACTTTTTAGCGGAAGAGGTCGAGGCGGGTCTTGGGCAGGACGAGGTTCCGGCCGGTGAGCGGGTGGGTCAGCCGGACCTGATCAAAGGAATCAAACCGGTAGCTCGACAGCACCTGGGCGATGACGTTGGTTGAGGTGTGGAAGACCTGCCGCAGCGTCGCCTCGTCGATCGGCCGCTCCTCGCTCGCCGGAGAGACATCCAGCGTGAAGGCGAACTCGCCGTTCTCGAACCGGCCGCCGCATCGGCCCACCGTGGCGATCCCCGCGTTCTGCAGCTCCTCCGCCAGCGCGTGCTGAATCCGCCGCGCCACCTGCCAGCTGAGGAACTCCTCCATCCGGATTTCCCGCGGGATGTACTGCTCCAGCGTGACCGGTTTGGGGCCCACCAGGTTCAGCTCGAAAATCGTCCGCGCGAACATCTCATTCGTGTCGATCATGTTGACGTAGGCGCGGCGCACGTCGTCCACGTAGCGGACCATGGTCAGATACGCGCCGGGGATCTGCGGATCGGACAGCAGCAGCACGTAGAACTGCGCCTGCGCGTCGCTGCTGAGCAGCACCCGG
Source organism: uncultured Planctomycetales bacterium (assembly GCA_964556925.1). Lineage (GTDB taxonomy): Bacteria > Omnitrophota > Gorgyraeia > Aquiviventales > Aquiviventaceae > CAZKXY01. The sequence goes on from CAZKXY010000060.1 coordinate 1,648, forward strand.
TGGGTGCCGATCAGGACCTTACGCACGATGGTGTCGAACTCCGGCCCGACGGTGATCTGCCCGTCCTGCTGCTTGAGCGCACCGGGGTAAGCCAGCTGGATCGCCAGGGTGCGGTCGATGAGCCGGGTCGACGTCATCAACCCATCGCGCTCCAGGATCGTCCGCAGCGCGTCGGCCAGCCGGGCCTTCGGATAGGTGGGGCGGAACTCGCACCCGGAAGAGACCAGCGCCGACACAGCCACCACCAGGACAGCCCGGAGGGCGCGGCGGGACATGGCCGGGTAGCCCTTAGGCGGGGCTTGACGGCGGGGGCGCCGGCAGCGTGCGCTGCCGCCCGTACTCGGTGAAGATCGCCTCGATGTCGTCGTACTCGAGCTCGTTGCGCTGCAGCAGCTCCTCCGTGAAGCGCTCGAGCAGCACATCCTCTTTGCCCAGCAGCGCCTCGACGTCCTGGAGGCACTCCTGGAGGATGCGGTAGGTCTCGTTGTTGAGCTTCTCCTTGGTGCCGTCGGACAGCCGGTCGCTGCTGCCGCCGCCGCGGAACCGCCACGACTCGAGCAGCACCGTGTAGTCGCCGATGAACCCGTTCTCGCCCATGCCGAGCCGCCAGACCATTTCGTGGGCGGTGGCCATCGCGTGCTGGAAGTCGCTGCCGACCCCGTCGGAGGTCGAGCCGCACTTGAGCTTCTCGGCCACGTAGCCGGCCAGCGAGACCTTGATGTTCGCGATGATCCGCTCGCGGTTGGCGAACTTCAGCTCCTCGCGCGGGACGTGGTAGACCACGCCGTGCGTGCCGCCGCGCCGCGAGACGATGGACGCCTTGAAGACGTCGTCCGTCGGGTGCAGCAGGTAGGTGGTGACGAGGTGCCCCGCTTCGTGGTACGCCACGCGCCGCCGCTCCGCCGGGGCCAGCCGCTGGTGGATCTTGAAACCCAGGTCCACCCGCTCGAGCGCTTCCGACAGGTCCTTGTAGGTCACCTGCGCGTGCTTGTTGCGCGTGGCGATGAGCGCCGATTCCTTGACGACGTTCTCGATATCGGCCGGCGATTTCCACACGGAGCGGCGGGCCAGCCGGGCGATGTCGATCGCGGGCTCGGCCTTCACCTTGCTCAGGTAGAACCGGTAGAGCTGCTCCCGGTCGTCCAGCCCGGGCCGGTCGACGTAGATCTTCCGATCGAGCCGCCCGGGGCGCAGCAGCGCCTGGTCGAGGACGCTCTCCTCGGCGTTGGTCGCGCCGATGACCAGGACGTTGTAGCGGGAACTTTCCAGGCCGTCCATCTGGATCAGCAGCTCGTTGACGGTGTTGTTGCGCTCGGTCTGCGCGCCGAAGCCCAGATCCGTGCCGCGCGAGGTGCCGACGGCATCCAGCTCGTCGATGAAGATGATGCAGCCGCCCTCCACCTTGGCGAGCTGCTGCGCCTTCTTGAAAATCCGCCGCACGCGGGCGGGGCCGGTGCCGACGAAGATCTCGATGAACTCCGAGCCGGAGACGGACAGGAAGGGCACGCCGGATTCCGTCGCGATGGCCTTCGCGAGGTAGGTCTTGCCGCAGCCGGGCGGGCCGCTCAGCAGCACCCCGCGCAGGACCTTGCCGCCGATCTGGGTGACTTTCGCGTGGTCCTTCAGCAGCTCGACGACCTCCCAGGCCTCCTGTTTCGCTTCCGCCATGCCGATGACTTCGTCCCACTTGACGTTGACCTGCTCGCCCCGCACGCGGCCCTTGTTGATCTTGGCGAAGCTGCCGCCGCCGTAGTGCAGCCAGCCGATCATGACGACGAAGATCCCGGCGTAGAAGATCGACTGGATCGGGGTCATGGCCAGCAGCGTCAAGAGGTAGGTGCGCTGGTAAGAATCGATCTGCATGAGCGCGATGGCCGGCCACGCGATCGACCCGAGGACGACGAGCGTTACGGCGACCTTGACCCAGTGGATCTCGAGGAAGAACTTAAGTTGTTCGGCGAGATTCCGTCGACGCTTCATAGCCTTATAACTATAGCACGCAGGAGAGAACGGTGTCAATGAAGCGGGAAAATGTCGTAACGGCGCTTAGGGGTTGATACACTTACAGGCTTTCACAATCGCTTAAGGATACTGAAAATCACGGAGAGGTAGCGTATAATCCCCCTACCTGGGCGGGCGTGCCGGCGGCACGCCGGGTCGCCCACACGTGTACCCGACCGGCGCAGCGACCCCTGGCCGGTTCAGTCGCTGCGGCCAGATGCGTTGAGCCGGCCCACGCCCAGGTAGTGGGATAATCACACTTACATACCCTATGTCGGCGCGCATTCGTGCCCTGAAGGCCCGCGAGGTGTTGGATTCCCGAGGGCAGCCCACCGTGGAAGCGGAGGTACAGCTCTCGGATGGTTCGTGGGGGCGCGCCGCGGTGCCCTCAGGCGCTTCGACCGGCACGCATGAGGCGCTGGAGCTGCGCGATGGCGACCCGAAGCGGTATGGCGGCAAGGGGGTGACGCGCGCCGTCGCGCATGTGACCGGCCCCATCGCGCGCGCGCTCAAAGGGCGCGCCGCCGCGCAGGCCAAGATCGATGCGATCCTGCGGCAGCTCGACGGCACGCCGAACAAATCCCGCCTCGGCGCCAACGCCATCCTCGCCGTGTCGCTGGCCGTGGCCCATGCGGCTGCGGCGAGCCGCCGGCAGCCGCTCTACCGCTCCCTGGGCGGGCCGTCGGCGCGGCTGCTGCCGATCCCCCTCATGAACATCGTCAATGGCGGCGCCCATGCGGACAACACCCTCGATATCCAGGAGTTTCTCATCATGCCGATCGGCGCGGCGCGGTTTGCCGACGCGCTGCGCATGGGGGCGGAGGTGTTCGCCACGCTCAAGCAGCTCCTCCGAGACCGCCGGCAGGCCACCGCCGTCGGCGACGAGGGCGGCTTCGCGCCCAGCCTCGCGTCGAATGACGAGGCCATCGAGGTGATCCTCCAGGCGGTCGAGCAGGCGGGCTATCGGCCGGGACGGCAGATCAGGCTCGCCTTGGATTGCGCGGCCACCGAATGGGCGCACGACGGCGGGTATCGGCTGAGCAAGCGCGATCCGCAGGCGTCGGTGTCCTCCGAGCGACTGATCGAGCAGTACGCCGCGTGGACGTCGAAGTATCCGCTGGTCTCGATCGAGGATGGGTTGGGAGAAGACGACTGGACCGGCTGGCAGACGCTCACCCGGCGGCTTGGCGGGCGGGTGCAGCTCGTCGGCGATGATCTCTTCGTGACGAACGTGGAGCGGCTGCGCCGTGGCATCGCGCAGTGCGCGGCCAACGCGGTCCTCATCAAGGTGAACCAGATCGGGACGCTGACGGAGACGCTGGATGCGATGGCGGTGGCGAAGCGGGCGGGCTACGGCACGGTCATCTCCCACCGCTCCGGCGAGACGGAGGACGTGACCATCGCGCACCTGGCCGTGGCGACCAACGCGGGACAGATCAAGACCGGCTCGCTCTCCCGCAGCGAGCGGGTCGCCAAGTACAATGAACTGTTGCGGATCGAGGAAGCGCTGGGCAAGCGGGCGGTCTATGCCGGGACGATGTGGCCGTTGGTTGGACGGAAGATGGACGGAGTAGGCAGAAAGCAGAAAGCAGAAGGCAGAGGGCAGAAGAGCGCCGAGACGGCGGCATGATGGGTGGTGCGTGGTGGCAGGACCGGCGCAGGCGGCGCGTGGCGATGGCGCTGGGGGCAGCCGCCGCAGCGATCTTCGGCCCAGGGCTCTGGCATCTGGCCGCCATGTCGGCGATGCAATGGCGGCTGGATCGGCAGTTGGCGGCGCTGACGACGCAACAGCAACAGCTGGCGCAGGAGCAGCAGCGCCTGACGTCCGACCCCACCTATGTCGAGGGGCTCATCCGCTCCACCTTCAAGTGGGCCCGCAAGGGCGAAGTCGTCATCCCGCTGGATGCCTCCTCGCCCTAGGCAAGAGGTGTCAGACACCTTTCAAAGCGGGAACAGTGTCTGACACCTGTTGCGCCCACAGTTTTGATTGACGCGTTTCCCGCCGTCATCGTATAATCGGACGCTGGCTTTCTCGTCTTCACTGCGGGGTGGAGCAGCCAGGTAGCTCGTCGGGCTCATTGTCAACTGGACACCAAGCTCAAAGCCGATATTGCGGAATCGGCCGTGGTCACCGAGCTCCTCAAGCGGGGCTTTCGGGTCCTCAGGCCAAGAGGAGACCGCCTTGCCTATGACCTCGCGATTGAACAAGGCGGTGTCCTGCTTCGCCTCCAGGTCAAGTGCGCCTGGTACGATGCGGCAAAGGGCCTGCATAGCGTCGATGCGAGACGCACGAAGACCAATCGGCGACTCATGGTTCGAAGCCCCTACAGTGCTGCGGATTTCGATTTCGCAATTGTGTACCTGCTGGATCGGCACGTGTTTTATGTGTTGCCAGTCGATGTCGTTACGCGCTATCGGAGTGGTATTAGCCTCGTCGAGGACACGAAGCGTCAACGGCGGCCGAGAACGGCAGCGTACCGGGAACAATGGGACTTGTTGTCCATCTGGGCTGCCCGGCACGGAAACGGCCGGGTGATCCCCGTCAAAGTCGGTGAAACCTTCACCTGTCTGCCGACCGGCAGGCTGGTAACACCGAGCCAAGTCCGCCAACGAACTGTGGCGGAAAGGTGTAGAGACTAGACGGCGGGCACCCTCGTTTGCCAAATGGTGGACAGGGTGAAGGTATAGTCCAGACCACGAACTCTGTGAGAGAGGCGTAACCGCTATCTCACGGGGGCAGCGAAAGCTGCCGTGGCACGCATAACCCGAAGGTCGTTGGTTCAAATCCAACCCCCGCTACCATTCGTTCCCGAGAGGGTTACGGCATCTCGCCGTAGCCCTCTTGTGGCCTCCGTGCTAACCGTGTGCTAACGCAAGCAGCCGAACCAAGCTCCAAGACGAGCAATCAGCAGCAATACCAATCTTGTCGAGGAGCTTTCGGTGGGATTTACTTCATTACGGACATTACTACAAGTGGTCGATTAGGTAGTGCCGCCACTGTTACAACCTCACCTACGAGTCTTGCCAGGAGCACGATGCCCGCGTAGATCGGCTGTGCAAGGACCCGCTCCTGCTCCACCAGATGCTCGAAGGCAAAGACGTGTCCAAGCGCTTCCTGGCGCTCAAGGCGGCGTTGAAGTTACACGGAATTTGAGTT
>CAZKXY010000061.1:0-6741 GCA_964556925.1 uncultured Planctomycetales bacterium
GACACAGCGAGCGCTCGCCAAGCGGCTCCACACCTCTCAGCAGACGATTTCTCGGATCGAGAGTCCTCGGAACGGAAGCCTCTCGCTGCACACGCTTGTCAAGCTCGCCCACGCCCTCGGCAAGGAAGTGAAGGTCCAGTTCGTGTAGCTATTGCATTATTTCTAGCTCCGGAGCCAGAAAATTGATGGTTGCACTAGTTTGGAGCCATTTTGACCAGAATAGACACGTAACTACTTGAAAGTAAGATAGATAAGCAGAATTCGATATTTAGGTTACCCCCAATTTTCGCGCAATCTTCAAGGTTTTTTGCGCCCGAACTCATAGGCTTTTCTGGCCAGGCTTGGACTGACGTGAAGAGCTTCGCCGATCTGCTTGTAGGACATGCCCAGAAGGTGGAGCTGAGACACCTTTCGGGCGATTCTTTGATATAATGGCGTTTGTTGAGTAGGTGTTATCGGGATCCGGGCTGTGATTTCCCCGATGGTGCGGATTGGTTGCAGCCGGGTCCACCATGTTTTTTTCGACAACTGATTCGTCCGAACAACGCGCGTGTAACGTGAGTCGCTTCCACATCCGCTTCTCCCGCCAGGATGGGCCCATCCTGGCGTCCGGCCTGGTCATCGGGTCACTCCTGGCCATCGCGTCGGGCTGCTCGTCCGTGCCGCCGTCCGCCGTTGGGCCGCTGCGCAGCCCGCCACGGGCCGGCCAGCCGCTGCCATCCGCCGTGCAGACCATCGTCCTCGACGCGGGCCACGGCGGGCATGATCCCGGCGCCTCGCACTACGGGATGAGGGAAAAGGCCCTGACGCTCGACCTCACCAGGCGGCTGCGCGACCGGCTGCGCGCCGCCGGCCTGAACGTGGTCCTCACGCGCGAGACCGACCAGTTCATCCCGCTCAGCAAGCGCCCGGCCATCGCCAACCGCCTCCAGGCGGACCTGTTCGTCAGCATCCACGTCAACGCCAACCGCAGCCGTCGTGTTTCCGGCATCGAGGTCTACTACCCCAGGGTCTCCGTCGTCTCCTCCGGCGCGCACTGGCCGCCGACGGTGATCCCGGCCGAAATCGGGATGCCCTCCGTCACCGTCAAGCAATTGCTCTGGGATCTGGTGCTGCGGCGCACGCGCTCCCAGTCACGGCGGCTGGCCACGACCATCTGCCGGTCGATGCGTCAGGGGCTGCAGGTGCCGTGCCGCAGCGTCAAGCCGGCGCGCTTCGTCGTGCTGCGGGAGGCGTGGATGCCGTCGGTGCTGGTGGAGGTGGGCTACCTCTCCAACCAGGCCGAGGCGAGGCGGCTGGGCAGCGCCGAGTACCGGGAGGCGGCGGCCGCGGCAATCACCAACGGCATCACGGCCTACATCGGCGACCTCGGGGCCCAGCACATCTGATGAACGGCGCGCGGCAGCCCATCGGCGTGTTCGACTCCGGCATCGGCGGCCTGACCGTGGTCAAGGCGCTCATGGAGGAGCTGCCCTCGGAGTCCATCGTCTACTTCGGCGACACCGCCCGGGTGCCGTACGGCACGAAATCCAAGACGACCATCGTGAAGTTCTCGCTGGAGAACGTCGAGTTTTTGCTGCGCTTCGGCGTCAAGTGCATTGTGATCGCCTGCAACACCTCCTCGTCGTGGGCGCTGCCGACGCTGCGCAAGTACTTCAAGGTGCCCATCATCGGCGTCATCCGCCCCGGCGCGCGGGCCGCGGTGCGCCACACGCAGACCAGGCGCATCGGCGTCATCGGCACCACCGCCACGATCCATAGCCGCGCGTACGAGCAGGCGATCCACCGCTTCGACCCGGCGATCGCGGTCTTCTCGCAGAGCTGCCCGCTCTTCGTGCCGCTCGTCGAGGAGGGCTGGCTCAACGGGAGCGTCTCACGCGAGATCGCCGCCCTCTACCTCAAGCCGCTCACGCGCCAGCGGATCGACACCCTCATCCTGGGCTGCACCCATTACCCCTTGCTGGCCCAGACGCTGCAGCGCGTCCTGGGTCGGGACGTGGCGCTGGTGGACTCGGCCCACGAGACCGCGCTGGAGGTGCGGGGGCTGCTCCTCGGGACCGACACCCTGCACGACGCCCGCACGCGCCCGCGCTACCGGTTCTTCGTGACGGACGAGCCCATCCACTTCACGCGCGTCGGCCACCGGTTCTTGGGCCAGGTCGTCAAATCCGTCGAGCGGGTCAACGGCCACTAAGACCTCCATGCCCCGCCGACCCGACGGCCGTGGCCCCCACCAGTTGCGGACGGTGCGGCTGACGCGCGGCGTCATGAAGTTCGCCGAGGCCTCCTGCCTGGTCGAGTGGGGCCACACGCGCGTCATCTGCACCGCCACCCTCGAAGACAGAGTGCCGCCGTTTCTGCGCGGCAGGGGCACCGGCTGGGTCACCGGCGAGTACGGGATGCTGCCGCGCTCAAGCCAGCAACGGATCGAGCGGGAAGCCGTCCGGGGCCGCCTGAGCGGGCGCACGCAGGAGATCCAACGGCTCATCGGCCGCAGCCTCCGTTCGGTGGTCGATCTGCGGCAGCTCGGCGAGCGCACGGTCATCCTCGACTGCGACGTGATCCAGGCGGACGGCGGCACGCGCTGCGCCAGCATCACCGGCGCTTTCGTCGCGCTGGCGGAGTTGTTGCGGCACCTGCGGGCCAAGCGAGCGCTGCCGTCGGTGCCGGTGCGGGATTTCCTCGCTGCCACCAGCGTCGGCCTGGTGGGCGCAGCGCCGGTCCTCGACCTCAGCTATGCGGAGGACGCCTCCGCCGACGTGGACTTGAACGTCGTCATGACCGGGCGCGGCCGGTTCGTGGAAGTGCAGGGCACCGCCGAGCGCGCGCCCTTCCGGTCGGCTGATCTCACGCGGATGCTGCGCCTGGCCGGCCGTGGCATCCGGCAGCTCATCGCCCTCCAGCGCCGCGCCCTGGGCGCCACCTCCCTGCGCCGTCTCTGAAAAAACGGTACCTGCGCTGTCGAACAGCCGCCGGGACGACCGCAACAGGTGTCAGACACCTTTCGACAGAGCACCCGGTACCCATTTTCGATGTCGCACGTCGTGATCGCGACAGGCAACCGGCATAAGTTCCGGGAGCTGGCCGCGCTCCTGCGGCTGCCCGGCATCCGGTACCAGTCGCTCACCGACCACCCTGCCGCCCCCTCGGTGCGGGAGACCGGCCGGACCTTCGAGGCCAACGCGATCAAGAAAGCGCGCGCGATCGCGAAGGCCACCGGCCGGCACGCGATCGCCGATGATTCCGGGCTGGAGGTCGAGGCGCTTCGAGGGGGGCCGGGTGTGCGCTCAGCGAGGTTTGCCGGCGCGCACGGCAACGACGCGGCGAACAACGCGAAGCTGTTGCGAATGCTCCGGGGACTGCCGACGGCCCGACGACGGGCGCGCTATCGCTGCGTGCTCGCGTTCGCCGACCCCTCGAGGCTCTTGGCGGTCACGCGTGGGACGTGGCACGGCCGGATCGCGCAGCGGCCGGCCGGCCATCAGGGGTTCGGGTACGATCCGCTGTTTCTGCCGTCGCGGTTCGGCAAGACGGTCGGCCAGCTTCCCGCCGCCGTCAAGCAGCGGCTCAGCCATCGCGCGCGGGCCGCTCGGCGGATGCGGCCGTTCCTCAAGCGGCTGGCCGCGCGACGAGCCGTTACCGGATCGCGTCGATGAGGTGTTGCAAGACCTCCCCAGGGCTCGGGCCGGCCAGCAGGTTCTTGAAGAACTCCTCCAGGCTATATTCGAACGTGTAGCTCGGCTCCTTCAGCGTGCCGGTCAGCCGGTGCCGCCCGACGTAGCGGCGCAGCCGATCCAGCGCGCCGGCCGCTCGCAGCACGGTGCCGGCCACGCTGGAGACCTTGGGCGCCTGCAGGACGAGCTGCTCTGACAGCTCCGGCTCGATGACGAGATCCAGCGCGCCGTCCATCCCCACGCTCCCCTTGGCGTAGACGCCGATCGGCTCGGCGCCCGCCGAGCCGGTGAGGCGCAGGTCCTCGGTGGCGAACCGCTGCCGGGCGAGCTGCCACCGCACAGAGGCCTGCGTGATCTGCGCCCGGCGCAGCTCATCCAGCCCCAGCCGGTCGGCCAGCACCCCGAACAGCCCGCGGAACACTTTCTCGAGGAGCGGCAGGCTGGCGAGCTGCTGGCCGGTCGCGTTGACCCAGCCCTCGCCGGTCCACGTCTCCCGCGCGTTCCATTGGCCCTGAAGCTGCGCGTGCGCCGAGGCATCCCCGGAGATGCCACGGTTGCGCCAAGAGGGGATGGCCCTGGCCAGCGTGGCCAACTGCATCCCGGTCAGATCCGCCGTGAGCCGGTACCTGGACTCCTTCGGCCCGTGCTGGACCACAAGATCCGCCTGCAGCCGGCCGTCTGCCACCAGGGCCGACGGCAGCACGCGCAGTTGCCGCTGGGTCTGCTCCACGGCGCATGTGAGCTGCGTCAGGGGCACCTCGCGCACCGACAGCGCGTCCGACTGGACGCGGCCGCGGATCAGGGCGGCACGCCAGTCGGCGAGCCGGCCCTGGAATTCGCCGCTCACCTGCACCAGCCCCTCCAGCCGCCAGGTCTCGAGCGCGGGCAGGGAGAGGAAGGGCGCGTCCGGAAGTTCCGTCACGTCCATCTCGCCGTCGAGGCTGAGCCGGCTCTGGCCGTGGGGCGTTCTCGCGAGGGCGCCGCGCACCCGCACGTCGGTGTCCTCAAGCGTCAGCCGGCTCTGCTCGATGCGGATCACCTGAGGCTCGATCTCGCCGGCGAGGCGCAGCCGGCCGCGATCAAACGCGACGGTGGCATCGAACCGGGGGGTCAGCAGCCACCCGACATCCCCTCGGGCTGTGCGCGGGCTGAGCGTGGCGCTGAGGGAAAGCGGCTCGCCATTGAGCCGCAGCGTTGCCGTTGAGATGTCGATCCGGCCCGCGGTCGCGTGCGCCACGCCGGTGACCGCTTCCACGAGGATGCCGCGCATGGGCAGGCGTGCGGATGCCTGCTCAAGCGCGACCGTCCCCATCACCTGCGGCGCCGCCGATGATCCGACCAGGTCCCCATCGAACCCGACGGTACCGGCGAGCTCGCTCACCTGGGGCTCCGCCGGAAGCCACGGGCCGAGGCTGGCCAGCGGAGCGGTGCCGACGAGATGGAGGGTGAATTGCATCGGCCGACCCAGCGTCAGCATCCCCGAGGCGCTCAGCGGGTTCCCCGCCAGCCGGCCCTTGAGCCCCTCGAGTGTCAGCCGCCGGGTCAGCAGCTCGAACCCGACGCGGCCGGAGACGTCGGTGATCGGATGCGCCAGCGCCGCACCCGCCAGGCTCGCGCCGCGCAGCTGCGCGTCCATGAGGCAATCCAGCAGCGGCGGCGACGTCAATGGCCCCCGGCAGACGGTCAGGACCGCGGCCACCCCGGCCGGCTGCCACTGCGGCGCGATCGTCGGCGTCGCCGCGGCCAGCGGCGCCAGTCTCACCTCGGAGCGGACGAGCGCTTCGATCGACGGGGGAGCCCCGAAGGCGACGTGGCCTTGGGCGTCCCAGGGAACGCCGAGTGCGACGCCGCTGAGCGCGTCGATCTCAAGCCGCTCGGGGGTGAGGCGCGCGCGGCCTTTCACCTGCTCGAGGGCGCCCACGATCGGCACGCCCTCGATGCGGCCCTGGGCCAGCGACGCCTCGGCGCGAAACGCCCATCGCCCGTTTGCGCCGGCCGGCGGATCGGCCGTCCCCTCCAGCGCGACATCACCCAGCAGTTTCAGCCCGCCCCACGGTCGTGGGGCGGGGTTCATGCCGGGCCGCCCGGACGGCAGCGTTGTGTCCCACGCCAGGCCGTCGGCCTCGATCCATCCGCTGAGGGACGGCGCAGCATTGGCAGCCTGCCGCAGCGTCAGGTGCGCGCGGATCGTGCCGTCGGTCAGTTGAGGCGGCAGGTACCGCGCCAGCGCCTCGGGCAGCGCCCGGAGCGCGACGTCGGTGCTCGTGACCTCCAGCGTCAGCCAGCGCTGCTTGAGGTGGTACCGGCCGGCGAACGCGACGTCGGTCGCAAGCGGCTGCCTCAGCTGCGCATGGCCTCGGAACGCCGCCTGCCGGCCCAGCAGCGCGAGCCAGTTGACGCGCACCTGCAACAGCGGCAGCGCCGCATGCAATTGGCGGCCGGAGTAGTCGGTGACCTCCACGTCTTCCACCAGCCATCCGCGCAGCGGATCGTAGCGGACCGACGCGATCGCCACTTCGATCGGCCAGCGGCGCTCCAGCTCGGTGATCAACAGCGCCTTGCCCTTATCCGGGACCCATGCGGCGAGCAGGACCCAGCCGGCGATGCATGCCGCGAGCGCGACCAGTGCGATGAGCGAGCCGACAATGATCAAGAGCCGCCTCATCCCGCCATTATAGGAAGCCCGCCATCCCGCCGCAACGGCCCTTCACCCCGCCCTTAAGGGCGGCGTACATTGACCCTGCTTGCGCCACACTGTTACAATGAAGCTTTGTAGCGGCCGGGGAGTGGCTCAGCTTGGTAGAGCGTCTGGTTTGGGACCAGAAGGTCGTGGGTTCGAATCCCACCTCCCCGATTTTTCTGTGAGGATTCGTACGAAACTGTCCGTAGCCTGGAGGGCAGCGGTGGGTCCATAGAGGAAGGGGGACCAGCCCTCGCAGGCGGTCAAAACTAGCCGTAGCCTGTTGGAGTTGTTGTCAGTAAGGAAGGGGAGAACAGGGACCCGCCACCGTGTCGTTGGCGGGGACCGCCAAGAGGGGAAACCTCGGTTTCCCCTCTTGGGGAGCGA
>CAZKXY010000062.1:0-6580 GCA_964556925.1 uncultured Planctomycetales bacterium
GTTATAACATGCGACAGCACCATCCACTGAGCGGATGGGTCATGATGCTCATCGGGGTGCTGGCCGCCGCGACCGTGGTGATGGCTGAGCGTCGGACCGAAACCGCCACCTTTGCGGGCGGGTGCTTTTGGTGCATGGAGCCGCCGTTCGAGCAGTTGGATGGCGTGCGCTCCGTCACGTCGGGGTACACCGGGGGCAGCGAACCCCACCCCACGTATGAGCAGGTGTCAGCTGGCACAACCGGCCATGCCGAGGCCGTGCAGGTGGTCTATGATCCCGCGACGATCCGCTATGAGCGGCTGCTCGAGGTCTTCTGGCGGAACATCGACCCCACCACCCCGAATCAGCAATTCGCCGACAAGGGGACCCAGTACCGCACGGCCATCTTTTATCATTCCGAGGAGCAGCGGCGGCTGGCCGAGGCGTCCAAGGAACAGGTGGCGGCGTCTGGCACGTTCGACAAGCCGATCGTGACCGCCATCGTGCCGGCGGGACCCTTCTATCCGGCTGAGGAGCACCACCAGGACTACTACAAGAAGAGCCCGTTCCGATACCATCTGTATCGGCTTGGATCAGGGCGGGAAGGCTACCTGCGGAAGACGTGGGGCGACCCCGGCCATTGAGGGCGCGATGGTGGACCAGTTTGAGGCGCTCGTCATCTGGCTCTGGCGGACCATCACGGCGCTCGCCGGGGTGACGCTGCTGTTCGGGGCGTTCAGCGCCTGCGCGCCGCAGCGGTCTCTCGCGCTCTACCAGTGGATCATGGCGCGGTGCAACTGGCGCGTCGTGCCAATCGACGAGCCGCGGGAGGTTGGCACAACCCGGCTGCTCGGGCTGCTGTTGGTCGGGTTGAGCGTCGCGGCGCTGTGGCTGCTCGCGCGCGTCCGCTAAAGGAGGCAGCTATGCGCTGGCGACTCATGGCGATCGTGTTGATCGGCATGGCCTGTGGCGTGACGGCGGCGCAGGCCGATGAGGACTCGGACAAGCTGCTCGGGGACGTGCTGTCCGGCCTGTTGGGCCAGCCGCAGGGGGCGGCGTACACCCAGCAGGAGAAGGATCGGCTGGTCTCGCTCCTGCAGGGCGGGGACTACGTGACCAGCCGCCAAGGCGAGCCGGTGGACCTCATCGTCTTCGGCGTCCCGCTGACCCGCACCGACCACGTCTACACCGCCAACCCCGTTCCACCCAGTCAGACCTACCGCTCGGATCAGCCACGGTAACCCGCGCAAAAAAGGTGTCAGACACTTTTCCCGCTTTGAAAAGTGTCTGACACCTTTAGCCTCCCTTGACACCGGCTGCCCAGATCAGGTAGGGTTGAGACAAGGTTTGTCACGCCCGTCCTGTTTAGGACGGGCGTTGTGGTGTCTCAACCGACCCATGAGTGAGCAGCAAAACCTCTCGATCAGGGAAGCCGCTCGGTGGCTTGGGGTGTCGACCAGGACGGTCTACCGTCTGGTCCAGCAGGGGGGCCTTCCCGGATTCCGGGTGGGAGGCCAATGGCGGTTCAGCCAGGCCCTGCTGGAGGGATGGGTGGCCGACCGGGTCACGGTGGAGCGGCTCAGGGCCGAGGCCAGGCAAGGAACGTTCAGGAAACCCACCCGCAGGAAGGCTGACGATGGCGCGCTGGAATAACGGCAGGGACCACGCGGGACACCTGGAAGCCGAGCATCAGGCGCTGGAGCTGATGGCGAACGTCAGCCATGAGCTGCGCACCCCGCTGGCGATCGTGAAAGAAGGGGTGAGCCTGCTGCTGGAGGGGATTGTGGGGCCGGTCGGGGAACGGCAGGAGAAAGTCCTCGTGACCACCCTGCGCCATATCGATCGGCTCATGCGGCTCATCAACGACCTCCTGGACGTGGCGCGGCTCGATGCGGGACGGCTCACGCTGCGCCGCAGCCCCGTGCCGCTGGCAGGGATCATCCGCCAGGTCGCCGCAGCGTTTGAGACGCAGGCGCGCGCGAAGGGGCTGCGCGTCACCGTGGAGCTGCCGCCCGATGACGTGGCAGTTTCGGCGGACCCGGACCGGCTGATTCAGATTCTCACGAATTTGCTGGCAAACGCCGTGAAGTTCACGGCGAGGGGCGGGATCGAGATCGCGGCGCAGGCGCGCGACGGACACGTCGAGTGCACCGTGGCGGACACCGGCTGCGGGATCGCCCCGGAGGATCTGCCCAAGATCTTTGAGAAATTCCAGCAAGTGGGCCGGCCCCCCGGCCGCGGCGAGCGCGGCACGGGGTTGGGCCTGGCGATCGTGAAGCAGCTGGTGGAGCTGCACGAGGGCACGATCGGGGTCGAGAGCGCGCTGGGGAAAGGCACACGGTTTACGTTCACGCTGCCCAGCGAGTCAGGGGAGCCTGCTCGGTGGCTGGGCATGGCCTCGAGCGGAAGCGCGCGCTCAGCCGTTCCCTGACCGGGGTGCTGAGAGGACGCAATGGCGCAACGGATCCTCCTGGTCGATGATGAGCCAAAGCTGCTGGAGCTGGTGACGTGGCGGCTTGAAGCCCAGGGGTACGAGGTGCTGACCGCGTCCGATGGGGACGAAGCCCTCCAGCGGGCGCGCGCGCAGCACCCGGACCTGATCATCCTCGACGTCATGCTGCCCCAGCTCAACGGATACGAAGTCTGCACCCTGCTCAAACAGGACCGCCGGTACCGCGCCATCCCGATCATCCTGTTGACCGCCAGGATCCAGCAGGTCGATGAGCGGCTGGGCCTCGAATGCGGCGCGGACGCCTACCTCCACAAGCCCTTTCAATCTGCGCAACTGCTGGGAACCATCCGGTCGCTGCTGACGGTCGACGGCGCCATTGAGGCAGAGCGATCCCATGGCAGGCACGATCCTCATCGTTGATGACAGCACGATGATCGCCGGGACCCTGGCGGCGCGGCTGCGGGCCCATGGCTATGAGGTCCTGCTGGCCGTCGACGGCCAGCAGGGGCTGGAGAAGGCCCAACGCGAGCAGCCGGATCTCATCCTGCTGGATTTGATGCTGCCGAAGCTGAACGGCCATGAGGTCTGCGCGATGCTGAAGCAGGACGCCCGCTACCAGAAGATCCCGATCGTGATGCTCACGGCGAGCCTCAACGCCAAAGATGAGCAGCTGGCGAAGGAGTGCGGGGCGGACACATTCCTGCGCAAGCCGGTTCAACCGGAGCAGTTGCTGGAGACGGTTCGGAGGCTGGTGGCATGATCCCCCCACCTGCCGGTCAAGCCGCCAGCCGGCATCTCGCTGCGGGCGGCTTGAGCCGAGCGGCGGATGAGGATCGGCGTGCTGTTATCCGTAGATGCCGGCAGGTGGGGGGATGACCCTGCTGCGTTCGTGGTGGGTGAGAGCCGGGCTGGTCGTGCTGCTAGCCGCGGCGGTGTGGCAGGCAGCGGTGGCCAACCGCTGGAGCCGACGGCTTGTGGCCGGATGGTCCTGGGCCGCGGTGCAGATCGGCACGTTCACGCGGCCGGATCCCGAGACAAACCGGCTCGGCGAACGGGAGACCCCCGCGCTCTATGAGCGGCGGCTTGAGGTGATGGGACCGGGGAACGCGCCGAACACCGTGATCCTGGAGGAGCGCTTCACGGTGTGGGACGTCGACGGCACCGTCCGATGGCAGGCGCTGACCCAATCCTCCGTGGATCCCCGGACCGGCCTGCACGCGGAAGGCGACCATCAAGGCCAGGCGGCCGTGTTCCCCCGCCGCGTGCACCAGACGACCTATCGGTTCCACGCCGGGCATCTCAACAGCATCCCGCTTGCCTTCCAGCGGGAAGAGGCGATCGAGGGGCTGCCGACGTATCTCTTCGCCTACAAGGGCCGCGCGGAATACACCGGCGTCTATACCGGGACCGACGACTTCATCCCGTCCCACGGAAGCCCCGCAGAGGAAAGAGAATCCCCGAAGGGCGATTCCCCGAAGCCAGGGGCTTTAGCCCGTGGGGCGGGGTTCACCGGGATCGCCGTCAAGTCATGGCAGGAGATTCGCTGCGCGGATGACCAGTTTGCGATCCAGGTGTGGGTCGAGCCACTCACCGGCGAGGTCGTGAAGCTCGATGAGCGCTGCCCGTCAGGGGACTACGTCTACGAGACCACGACAGATCTGCCGGTGTTCCCGGTGGCGCGCTGGGGCGGGGTCACGGCCGGCGATGAAGTGCTCGCGCGCGTGAGCGCCCTGCAGCGTCTGCGGCGGCGGCACGCGTGGGAAACCCGCGCCGTGCCGTGGGGATTGTGGCTGGGCGGCGTCGGGCTGATCGGGATCGGCCTGCTCGTCGGGTCCGGGTGGGTGAGATGGCTGCCGAGGCCTGCGGCATCCGCCGGCGCTCCGTGACGCCGTGGATCCTCGCGGTCTCGCTGGGTCCTCTGGCGCTGGCGATCAGCGCCGGGGTCGGTCAGGCCGGACGCCATCGGGAGCAGCTCTCGGCGCGAGTCGAAGCAACCGGCGACGCCCTCCTGGAGGTGGTCGCGGACCTCGTCGCGCGGCGCCCGGACGGCTTTCGCACCGACGCGCTGCAGCCGGTCGTGTTCCGGTTCGGCCGCAGCCTGCCGGTTGTGCAGCGGGTGACGGTGATCGACCGCTCCTTGCGCATCCTCGCGGATACCGAGCCCGCCCGCGTGGGACAGCCCACCGACCTGCGGGCGCTGGCGGAGGCGCTGCAGCAGCCCGTGCCGCGCCGCGCCGCGTTCCGGCGCGGCGGCCTGCGCTTCCTGCGCGTGTGCCGTCCGCTGCTGGGTCCCTATGATCCGATGGCGAAAAGCGCCATCCTCGGCGCCGTCGCCATCGAGCTGCGCGCGTGGCCGGTGGACGCCCGCGTGCCGTGGGAGGCGCTCCGGTTGGCGGCAGCCGGCTGCGGCGCCGTCGGCCTGCTGGGTTGGCTCATCCTCTGCGTGATCCGCCGGCGCCTCGTCGGCCCCCTGCGCCTGATCGCCTCCGCCATCGAGCGCTTCAGCCACGATGCCTCGGCGCGCGCCGAGGTCCCCGCGGACCGCGACGTGGCCACGGTGGCCGAGGCGTTCAACCAGACGGCGAGCACACTCCTGAGCCAGTTGGCGGACTCACGCCGGACCGCCGAGGCGCTGCGCGTCAGCCAGGAGCGGTTCAAGTCGCTGGTGGAGTCCAATGTCATCGGGATCATGGTGGTCGGCAAGGACGGCCGGATCCTGGAGGCAAACGACGCGCTCCTTGCGCTGGCCGGCTACAGCCGGGAGGACCTGCAGGAGGGACGATTGGGGTGGGATCAGATGACCCCGGCGGAGTACCAGCCGCTCGATCAGCTCGCCCTCGAGAAGCTCCGCAAGGGGCAGCCGTGCCCGCCGTGGGAGAAGGAGTGCCTCCGCAAAGACGGCGGCCGCGTGCCGGTGCTCGTGGGGCTGGCCCGGCTCGCCGGCTCGGCGGACAGCCACCTCTGGTTCGTCGTCGACCTCACCCAGCGCCGCCGCGTGGAGAGCGAGCGGACGCGCCTGGCCGCGCTCGTCGAGTCGTCCGAAGACGCGATCGTCGGCGTCTCCCTGGATGGGACGATCTTGAGCTGGAACCACGGGGCGGAGCGGATGCTGGGCTACGCCGCCGCGGAGGCGATCGGCCGGCCGCTGACGCTCGTCGTGCCGCCTGACCGGCGGGCGGAGATCCCGCAGCTTCTGGAGCGCGCCAAGCGGGGCGAGCGCGTCGCCGCCGTCGAGACCGTCCGGCGCCGGCAGAACGGCCAGCTCATCCCGGTGTCGCTGAGCCTGGCGCCGCTGCGGGATGAGATCGGCTGGGTGATGGGCGCCTCCACCATCGCGCGTGACATCACGGCGCGCAAGCAGGCCGAGCAGCTGAAGGATGAGCTCATCCACCTCGTCGGCCACGAGGTGCGCAACCCGCTCGTGGCGGTCAAGGAGGGCGTGGCGCTCGTCGTGGAGGGCATTCTGGGCGGGACCAACGAGGAGCAGCGCGAGACGCTGTCCATGGTGTTAGAGGAGACGAACCGCCTGATCCAACTGACCACCGACCTGCTCGACCTCTCCAAACTGGAAGCGGGCAAAATCGAGTTGAAGCGGGAGCGCGCCGATGTGGTCGAGATCGCGAAGCGCTCGTGCGACCTCTTCGCCGCGCGCGCCCGCGCCAAGGGGCTGGCCGTCAAGCTGCAGGCGCCGGCGGAGCCCGTGGAGGTGCTCGTCGACCGGGGCAAGATCACCCAGGTCTTCACGAACCTGCTGAGCAACGCCCTGAAGTTCACGCCGAAGGGCTCGATCACCGTCACGGTCGTGGACAAGGGGCCGGTGGCGGAATGCGGGGTGCTCGACACCGGCGTGGGGATTGCCAAGGAGGACCTGCCCAAGGTGTTCGGGAAGTTCCAGCAGTTCGACTCGGCCCTCGCCCCGGACGAGAAGGGCACCGGCTTGGGGCTGGCGATCTGCAAGGGGCTGGTGGAGGCCCATCACGGCACGATCTGGGTCGAGAGCCAGCTTGGCACAGGCACCGCATTTCTCTTCACCCTCCAAAAAGCTGCTTTGAAAAGCGCCTGAGCCCATTTACAATAGAGGGCTTAAGATGGCCAACGAGACGGTGTTCGTCCGGTACCGCGGCAACCCGATCATCACCGCCAAGGCGG
>CAZKXY010000063.1:0-5896 GCA_964556925.1 uncultured Planctomycetales bacterium
GGAGGGGCGATCCGCTCCGCATGCCTGCTGGCGTTCCAGTTGCCGAAAGACGCGTATATCGGCACCTCAGCCGCCATCGCGCTGCTCGTCGATGCCACGCGCCTGCCGGTCTATCTCGCGGAAGGGCTCATCCCGCGGGCGTACGTGCTCTTCATGGTGAGCCTGGTCGGGACGGCGTTTGCCGGCGCATGGCTCGGTCAGCGGCTGGTGCGCCGGATCGCCGAGGCGGTCTTCCGCCGCTTCGTGCTGGTGATGCTGGCCCTGATGGGATTGCGGATGCTCTGGCACGGCAGCCTGTAGCGGAAAAACGTACGGACCGTTTCTCTTTTCCTGCCTGCCGGCCGGCCGGCAGGTCGATCGACTGAGGGGAAATAGCAGTGGTCCGCCCACTACGAGAGGACGCCATGCGAGCCATTAGCCTTGCCATTGTCTGGGCAGGCGTTGCTGCTGCGGTGGCGGGATTTTTCCTGCCCTGGGCGCACATCGAGCTGCGGGAGCCTGAGCTCGCGCGTCAGCTTCGCCAGAGCGTGCCGGGGCAGGAGCTCCTGCAGGAGCTTGCGGGCACGCTCGGGCGCGTCACCGCGGAGATCCGCGGAGCGACGGAGACCGTGGCCGGCGAGCTGCCGCGGCTGTCCGAGATTCCCAGGCAGGTGAGCGGCATGCAGATCCCGCAGCTCGCCAACCAGCGAAACGCCCAGGTCGCGATCGCGCTGATCGAGCTGTTCACCCCGCCCTTAAGGGCGGGGTTCACCAATTCCCGCCAGCCCATCGGGCGGCAGAGCTACGCGGTGTACCTGGTGCCCGGCCTGGCGCTGGCCTGCGGGCTGCTGGTGACCTGGCTGGGTCGTCGACGCGCCTGGGCGTTTGGGCTGGCCGCGCTGTGCGCCGCCGTGGCCGGCGTCGGGTTCTGGAAGCTGTTGACGACGAATACCCAGAGCCTGTTTGTGGCGATCGCCATCGGCCGCGGGGTGTGGCTGTCGCTCTGGGGATATGTGCTGGTGGCGGTCGGCGCGCTAGTTGCGGCCGCCGCCGCGTACCGTTGACACCGTTTCTCGCCGAAGCCTATAATGCCCTGGCTGTTGGTGATGCGGATTCCCCTCTGTGCCGAGGTAGCTCAGGTAGTAGAGCGCGTGCCTGAAAAGCACGGCGTCGCCAGTGCAAGTCTGGCCCTCGGCACCATTCTTTCATGAACGCGGTACGGGTGAGAGCACGGCGTCTTCGCCGATCAGGGAACACCTACAGTGAAATCAGCCGTGCGCTTGGCGGCGTCCCAAAAAGTACGCTCTCCGTGTGGTTTCGCAACCTCCGCCTCTCTGGCGCTGCGCGGCGTCGAGTGATGAGCAAGGCCCAACAGCGTTGGGCTGAGAATATTATCCGGTATAATAAATGGCGTGCCCGTGAAGCGCGCCGGAAGGCTGAAGAGGTGATTGCACACGCCATCGCTGAAATAGGCGAGTTAAGTCAGAGGGAATTACAGCTCATCGGGACCGCGTTATATTGGGCCGAAGGGAGCAAGGGAAGCCGGTGGCGCCTTCGATTCACCAACACAGATGCCTGTATGGTGCGGCTCATGATGCGGTTCTTCCGCGAAATCTGTCAGGTGCCGACAGAACGATTCTCCTCGCACATTCACCTTCATCCCCATGTGTCTGAAAGACGAGCCTTAGATTTTTGGTCCAACCTCACGGGAATTTCCCCTAGGCGTTTCATTCGCCCTCAACGTGTTGTGAGCCGAAGCAGTCGCGGAAGGCGTCCGATCCGGCGGTTACCCTTCGGTACTCTTCACATCACGATCGACAACGGCGAGATCAGAAACCGTGTCATGGGATGGGTCCAAGGCCTTCAGGCGCATGGCCGCAATCATCGGTGAAGCGCTACCAGCGTAGCTCAGCACAACAAGCATTTGTCAGAGCCTTCGTGGGCTCGTACACTATGTACCCGCACCGCGCGTGGTGATGCCGGCCCCCCTGGACGTGCTCGTCGTGGATGATGAGCCCAAGATCTGCGAGCTCTTGGGCCAGATCCTGACCGCCAGAGGCTGCGCCGTTCGCCTCGCCTACGACGGGCTCGACGCCCTGGGCAAGTTCCAGCAGCAGCCCGCCGAGGTCGTGATCACCGACATCAAGATGCCCAAGCTCAGCGGCATCGAGCTGTTGCGCGAGCTGAAGCATCTCGATCCCCTCCTGAACATCGTCGTGATCACCGCCTACCCCTCCATCGAGGGCGCCGTCGCTGCGATGAAGGAGGGCGCCTGCGATTTCATCACCAAGCCCTTCGACGTCGCCCAGATCCAGGCCATCATCTACCGCTGCCAGCAGCGGATCAGCCTCTCCCGGCAGCTGCGCACCGCCGGCGAGGGCGCGCTCAAGCTTGAGGAGCTGAACCGCCGCCTGGCCGAGCTCAACGACCTCAAGAGCCAGTTCCTCGCCACCCTCTCGCATGAGGTCAACACCCCGCTGTGCCTGATGAGCGAGTGGATCTACCTGCTGTCCGACGGGACCCTGGGGCAGCTCACGGCCGAGCAGCAGCAGGCGCTGGACGTCCTCATCGGCGCGTACGAGCGGTTGCATCGGCTGCTGCAGCAGCTCATCGACCTCATGCAGGGGGCGCAGATCACGTTGCGCCGCCAGGCGATCACCGTGCAGGAGCTGGTCAAGCAGGCGTTGGCCTCGGCGATACCCAAGGCGGCCGCGCGCACGATCACCGTGATGGCGCACCTGCCGGAGGAGCCGCAGGTGGTGGAGGTGGATCAGAACCGCTGCGTCGCCGCGCTGGAGTTCGTGCTGGATAACGCGATCAAGTTCAACCACGAGCACGGCCGCGTGGAGATCGAAGTCACCGGCGAGCCGGAGACGGTGCGCATCCGCATCCAGGATACCGGCATCGGGATCCCGCCCGGCGAGCGGGAACGGGTCTTCACGCCGTTCTACCAGGTGGACCGCCGGATGCACCGGCCGCACGACGGCGCGGGCATCGGGCTGACGCTGGCCCGCCGGTACGTGGAGCTGCACGGCGGCACGCTGACGCTCACCAGCGAGGTGGATCGCGGCACGACGGTGGTGGTGGCCCTGCGCCGTCCGACCACGGCGGTGACCCTCCCGGCGCTCTCCTCCAGCAGCCCGATGTGAAGGAGGGGCCATGCCCAAGATCCTGATTGTCGATGACGAGACCCCGGTGCGGGAGCTGCTGTATGACCTCGTGACCGGCCAAGGCCATGACGTCTTCACCGCCGGCTCAGGCACCCAGGCGATCGAGGCGCTGCGCGCCCAGCGGCCCCAGCTCCTGTTGCTGGACGCGCGCATGCCGACGCTATCCGGCCTGCAGACGGCGGAGAAGATCCGCGCCTTCGACGATACGGTGCTGATCGCGCTGCTCCAGGCGCCGGACGACGCCGAGGTCTCTGCGGCCGAGCGGCGGCGGCTCGGGATCGCCGAGGTGATCCGGAAGGACCCGGACCGCGGGAAGCTCTCGGCGGCGCTGGATGGCGCGCTGAAGCGCCTCCTCAGCCGCGCGGGCCCGCCGGCCTCCGGGGCCAAGGCGATGGGCATCCGCGGCAGCCTCCTCGTCATTGATGACGACCCCCACGTGCGGGCGCTGGTGCAGGCCTTCTTCGAGCCGCGCGGCTTCCGCGTGCTGCAGGCGGCCTCCGGCGAGGAGGGGCTGACCGCGCTGGCCGCGCAGCAGCCCCACGCGGTCATGCTCGACATGAACATGACCGGCATGGACGGCCTCATGACCCTGCGGAAGATCAAAGCGACGCATCCGGCGTTGCCGGTCATCATGGCCACCGGGGTCGACGAGGACGCGATCGTGAAGGAAGCGCTCAGCGCCGGCGCCTACGACTATGTCGTGAAGCCGTTCAACCTCGAGTACCTCGAAACCGTCGTGCTCACCAAGCTCCTGCTCGGCATCGAAGGGTAGCGCCCTCCTCACCATGGCGGCTCCACGCCACTGGGTGCGGCTCGACCTGCCGGGCTATTGTTCGGCGTGGCTCCTTTCGGCCAACCGCCGGCCCCTGCCGTTTCTCCTCACGCTGGTCGTCGGCCCGCTGCTCGTCATCCTGGCGGTGACCCATGGCGTGAATGTCCGTCTGGCCCGTCGGCAGGCGCTCCATCGCCTCACCATGACGGCGCGGCTGGCCGCGCTGATCGTGGAGGAGACGCTTGGCGAGACCTGGCTGCTGGAGCGCGCCACCGCCGCCTCGCCCGAGTTTCACGACGCCCTGCGCGCCCGCCATGCGGCGCGGCTGAGCGAGCTGGTGCGGCACGCGTTCACCGTCACCTCCCGCGTGGATGTCGCGCTCGTGCTGGCGCCGGACGGCACGATCCTCGCGACCGTGCCCGCCCGTCCCGAGGTGATCGGCGCCAGCGCCGTGGAGGACGAGGGATTCCGCAGCGCCCGGGCCGCGGGGTGGCAGCCGGTGGTGTCCGCCGTCCACCTGCGCGGGGGCGGCGGGGTCGAGAAGGTCGTCGATGTCGTCTGGCCGATCCGGCAGGACGAGGGCGTCCTCGGCGTGCTGCAGTTCCAGCACCGGGTCGAGGAGATCAAATCGTGGCTGGCGAGGATCCGGGTGGAACCGGAAGGGTTCCTGTACCTGGTGGATCATCGCCAGCAGCTGGTCGTCTACCCGTTCCAGGTGCTGCCGGGCCGTCCCAAACAGGTGGCGGATTGGCCGCCGGTCACCGCGCCGTTGACCGAGGCGGGAGCCACCTTGATGTTCCGCGAGGCGCGCCGCGGTCAGCGCTGGCTGGCCGGCGTCTGGCCGGTCGGCGAACTGGGCTGGCGGATGGTGGCGGTGCAGCCGGAGCGCGCGGCGTTTACGCTCTTGCGCCGCATCCTCTGGCCCATGGGGGTGCTCGTCGGCGTGCTGCTCGTCCTCATCATCGCGATCAGCCTCCGGTGGGCGCAGCTGCAGGAGTTCAACCTGCGCCTGCTGCGGCAGAACGCGAAGCTGCTCAAGCAGCAGCAGCAACGGGCGCTGCTCGATCGGGGCCGGGCGGACAAGCCGAAAGGCCCGGAGGCGCCATGAGACGGCCCGGCCGGATGCCCCAACAGGCCATGCTGGCATCGGCCCTCCTCATGCTGAGCCTGGCGGTGTCCGTGTCGGTGTGGGCGCTGCAGCGCTCGATCCGGTCCCGGGCGCACAACTACCCGGAGACCCCCGTGGCGATCAAACGATCCTCGGCGACGCTCATCGAGACGTTTCCCACGCCCACGCAGCTGTCCATCCCCGGTGTGACCAAGACCAAGCTCAGCCGCGTGCGGTATGCGAACCGGGCCGGGCAGCTGCCCTCCACCCTGGTGCTGGAGGGCCAGGTCACCTGCCGCAATCAGGGCAAGAAACCGATCGAGGCGATCGGGTTGACGATCGTGCTGCTGGATGCGTTCTACCAGCCGGTCCAGCCCGCCAGCCACCCTGAGCCGTACTTCAGCCACCAGGTCATGCTCTCCATCGCCGCCGGCTCCGAGACCACCATCCCGTGGTCGTACGACGCCGTCTCGGCGGATGTTCAGGAGGTAGCGGTGATCGTCACGCGGGTGCGCTTCGCCGACGGCACCGTCTGGGCCGCCCCCCCCGAAGAGCTCATCGACATCTTCTAAACAGGTGTCAGACACCTTTCAAAGCGGGAAAGGTGTCTGACACCTGTGGCAGTGAGGTTGCGCCCCCCGCAGCGCCCGCGCTACAATAGCGTTCCCTGAAGCGGTTTATTGACGCGGTGAACAAAGGAGGTCGAGATGTCGCTCCTGCTGCCGCTCGCGGCACTTCTTGCGGGGGTCCTCGCCTATCTCCTCCGGCACATCCTCGGCGGGATGTTCGGTCTGTACCGGGTGGTGCCGGTCAATGAGGCGCACGTGCGCGTGCTGCAGCACACGAAGAGCGTCTTCTCGGCCCGCA
>CAZKXY010000064.1:0-5831 GCA_964556925.1 uncultured Planctomycetales bacterium
GTCGAGCGCCTGGATCACCGCCTCGGGGGCGACGTTGCAGAACTGCGCGATCTTGTTGCGCATCCCCTCGGAGAACGGCTTCTCGGTCCGGCAGAGCAGGATCTCCGCCGACAACCCGATCTCGCGCAGCTTGCCCACCGAGTGCTGGGTCGGCTTGGTCTTCAGCTCGTCCGCGGCGCGGATGTAGGGGATCAGGGTCAGGTGGATGTTGATCGCGTGGCCCCGCCCCACCTCGTTGCGCAACTGGCGGATGGCTTCGAGAAACGGCAGGCCCTCGATGTCCCCGACGGTGCCGCCGACCTCGACGATCACGACGTCCGCGCCGCGTTGCTCCAGCGTCCGGATCGAGCGCTTGATCTCATCGGTGACGTGCGGCACGACCTGCACCGTGCCGCCGAGGTAGTCGCCCTGGCGCTCCTTCATGATGACGGAGTAGTAGATGCGCCCGGCGGTGACGTTGTTGTCCTTAGTCATCGTCTGGCCGGTGAACCGCTCGTAGTGGCCGAGGTCCAGGTCGGTCTCGGCGCCGTCCGCGGTCACGTACACCTCGCCGTGTTGGTACGGGCTCATCGTGCCGGGATCCACGTTGATGTAGGGATCCAGTTTCTGGAGGGTGACCTTCAGCCCGCGCGATTTCAACAGCAGGCCGATGGACGCCGAGGCGATGCCCTTGCCGAGGCTCGAGACGACGCCGCCGGTGACAAAAATATACTTTGTCATCACTTCGCCATGGGCGGTCCGTTACGGTTCACGTCTTACGATCCCCGATCCCCGACAGCAGCTGTTCCACCCGTTTAAGGCCGTCGGGGGTATCCACGCCGATCGTGTCGTGCACGGTCTCCAGCAGCTTGATCCGGTGGCCGTGCTCCAGCGCGCGCAGCTGCTCGAGCTGCTCGACCTGCTCCAGCGGGGTGGGGTCCAGGTGCGGGAACTGCAGCAGGAAGTGCCGCTGGTAGCCATACAGCCCGAGGTGCTGCCATACCGGCGCCAGCCCAAGAGACGGCGTCTTGGCCAGATCCCGCCGCTCGTACGGGATGGGCGAGCGAGAGAAATACAGCGCGAAGCCGTCCCGGTCCACGACCACCTTGACGACATGCGGGCTGGCGAAGTCCTCCTGCCGCTCCAGGTGCTTCATGAGCGAGGCCATGGGCACCGCCGGGTGGACCGTCAGGAAGTCGACGAGCTGGTCGATCATATCCGGCTGCACGAGCGGCTCATCGCCCTGGACGTTGACGATGACCTGCGCGTCGGTCTTGCGGGCCGCCTCCGCGACCCGCTCCGTGCCGCTGCGGGCCGCCGGGTTGGTCATGACGGCCCGGCCGCCGAACCGCTCCACGGCCTGCCGGATGCGCTCATCGTCGGTCGCGACGACGACCTCCTGCACGTGCGAGGCGCGCGCGGCCTGCTCGTACACGTGCTGGATGAGCGGCTTGCCGGCCAGCGGCGCGAGGGGCTTGCCCGGAAAGCGCACCGACCCATACCGCGCCGGAATAATCACCACCGCGCTCAACACACTCATCGAAACGTGGTGTCAGACACTTTTCCCGCTTTGAAAAGTGTCTGACACCTTTTTGGCGCAGCTGTCGGAAACGCCCGGCCGGATCGCAGCCGAGCGAGCAGCTCCCGCGGCGTCGTGGTGGCCACGCCCAGCTTGCCGACGACGACGCCGGCCGCCACGTTCGCCAGGCGCGCCGCCTGTTCCATGGACGCGCCGCTGGCCAACGCCAAGGTGAAGGTGGCGATCACGGTGTCCCCGGCGCCGGCGACGTCGAACACCTCCTGCGCCACCGTCGGGATGCGCACCTGACGGCCGCTCCGCTCGAACAGCCACATCCCGTCTTCGCCCAGCGTCATGAGCAGGCCGTCGCACGACAGCCGGCTCAGGATCTCCTGGCCCGCCCGGCGCACCTCCGCGTCGCTGTCCAGCTCCCGCCCGACGGCCTCGCCGGCTTCCATCCGGTTCGGGGTCAGCGCCGTCACGCGCTGGTACAGGTCGAAATGCTCTTCCTTGGGATCCACGGTGATGAGCGTGCGGTGCCGGCGGGCCAACGGGATCACCGCCTCGAGCAGGGCGCGCGTGATGACCCCTTTGCCGTAGTCTTCGATGACGACCCCGTCCACCGCAGGGATCCGGCGCGCGAGCATGTCGATGAGCCGCTGGATGGTCCCCGGCGGCAGCGGCTCCCGCTGCTCGCGGTCCACCCGCACGACCTGCTGGTGGTGGGCGATCACCCGCGTTTTCACGGTCGTGGGGCGCGCGGTCTTCACGACGCCGCTCGTGTCGATCTTGCGCTGCGCGAGCTCGCCCACCAGCCCGCTGCCCCAGCGGTCGTCGCCGATGACGCCGACGGTGGCGACCGACCCGCCGAGCGCGCGGATATTGCTCGCGACGTTGGCCGCCCCGCCGGGCATGACGGACTCGGACTGCACCCACACGACCGGCACCGGCGCTTCGGGGCTGATGCGGCTGACCCTGCCCCAGACGAACTCATCCAGCATGAGATCCCCGACGACCAGCAGCTTCACGCGCCCAAAGCGGGGGATGAACCCGGTGAGCGCGTGGTTGGTCGTGTGCGCGGCGGCCATGACGATCCTCTACAGTCGCTCGATGATCGCGCGGGACAACAGCGGGATCATCAGCTCATGGTGGCCGGTGATGTGGATGGCCCGGCCCCCGAGCAGCGTGGGGCGCTTCAGGACGTTTTCCACCGGACGGTAGTGGCGGATCATGTCGAAGTCAAAGGCGGTGAACTCCTTCACCGCATGGCCCAGGTTGCGCGCGATGGACACCGCCTTCAGGAACACCTCCGGCAGGATCACCGCGGAGCCCAGGTTGCCGACGACCCCGCCGTGCCCCAGGGTGGAGACCACCCCGACGAGCCTGCGGAAGTCGGCCAGCGACGTCTGCCCGATCGCCGCGCCGTCCGCGCTGGACTGCTGGTGGATGATGTCGGTGCCGATTGCGACATGCACCGTCGCCGGCACCCCCAGCTGATGGCAGGTGGCCAGCAGGCTCAGGCGCCGGTACGGCAGCCGCTGCTTCACGATCATCGCCCCCACCGACCGGCCCAGGCCCCAGCCGCGCGTGGCGCCCTCCCGGATGGCGCCGTTGATGAGCCGGTGCGTCTCTTCCGCCATCCCGAACGAGCCGTCGGCCAGCGCGGCGGCGACGTCTTCCGACGTGCAGCCCATGAACGCCAATTCAAAATCATGGATCACCCCGGCCCCGTTCAGCGCGACGGCGGTGACGACCTTGCGCCGGATCAGGTCGATGAGCAGGGGGCTGAGGCCGACCTTGATGACGTGCGCCCCGAACATCCACAGCACCGTCTTGCGCGCGGCTCGGGCCTCGACGATCGCCTGGACCACCGTCTGGAGGTCCTTGGCGGCAAGGAGCTGGGGCAGCGAGTCGAAAAACTGGCGGAAGGACGTCCCTTTCCGGCACACGCGCGCCAAGGCGCCGAAGGTCACCTTGCTTTTGCGAGAGCCGGCAGGATAGGTCTTAAGCTTAGTGAAATCCAGGCTTATTGCGGTCGGCACGTACAGATTGTAGCAGAGGCCCGACAGGGTGTCAAACGCCGGCCCGACGGTCGCAGGCTTCCAGAAATCCTTTCACGCCTTGGAGAAAGGTCATGCGCTCGACCAGCAGGATGAGCCCGGCGGGGACCGGGCGGGCGGGTTTCAGCCAGGTGGCGAGCTCAACCGCGGTCCCGTCCGGCGTCTGCTCGAACCGGCACACGCCTCGGTATTCGCCAAGCCGCGCGTCCGTCAGCCGGAACCGCATGACCTGCGGCGGGTCGCGCTCCACCTCGAACCGGAGGGTGAACGTCTTCCAGAGCACCTTCGCGTCCACTTCGATGACCTGGCGCTCGTCGGACTGCTCGAGCACGCGCACGGCGGTGACGCCCGGGGTCTTGGCGCCGATGTCGCCGTAGTCGGCGGCGAGGTCCCAGACCGCCTGCCGCTCCAGGGGCGCGGAAAACGTCACCCCGGCAAAAATCCCCTCGCGCCGGTTCGCCTTCTCCCGCCACTGGACCGGGTAGCGCCCGACCTCGGTCTCCCGCACCCGCTGCCTGGGCCACGGCAGCTCCAGCAACGCCGTGTCAATCGACCCGCCCGCCTGCCCCGGGCGATCCTGGGCGGACAGGGCCCACGCCGCCGGCGCCACGACAAGGGTCGCCAGCACGAAACCTATCAGGATCCAAAAAAATGGTCCCGGGTTGCTCTGTCGAAAAGCCACGGTTCCAGAGCAAACAGTATCAGACACGTTTCCCGCTGCGAGACGACCGGTCGAAAGGTGTCTGACACCTGTTGCGGTCGTCCCAGCGGCTGTTCGACAGCGCAGCCGGGACCAATTTTCCGGTTCCATGTTGTTGCCAGAATTACTGCGGCTGGGCAGGGGCCTCCATGGACCTCAGGGATTTCTTGGCAAACGGGCACCAGCCCTTCCCCATCATGCCGGGATCGCAGGTCGCATAGCACCACACGCGGCAGACGACCCCGATGAGGCTGGAGACGATGACGAGCCAGCCGAGGAACCTGCCGGCTTTCCGCAGGCTGCCCTTGTGGCCCTCGGCCCGTTCCAGCACCCAGTAGCCCGCCACCGTCGAAAACAACAGCACCCCGATCCCGTATCCCATCATGCGCGCCTCCTATTCGCCCTTGACCGACCACATGGCGTACGCCAGGACCCCGAAGAGCGCGACCGCCACCCAGCTCACCCACATCGGCACCGGCCAGCCGCCGATGACGACGTCCCAGCGGAAGACCAGCCGCAAGGCATGCACCACGCTGATCACCAAGAAGACGATGCCCGCGATCCGGCTCATGGAGATATTCTACACGGGGAAAATCGCCAGCCGCTCATTGAACATTCGCCGTCTCATGAAGGAAGGCGACGAGGTCCTCCCAATAGGCCGCGCGGACCTGGTGGAACCAGCGGTGGTCACCGGGGTAGTCCAGCCTGGCCGTGACCGGCGCGCCAAGGGCTCGGAGCTCGTCGACCAACTGCGTGACGTTGCGGACAATCTCGGGATTTTCCTCCTCGGCCCCCAGGGTCACGAGCACCGGCATCGTGAGCCGCTGCAGATGGTCGTTGGTGGCGAGCGCGTCCCAGGAGAACGCGCCCGTTCCCGGCGCCGGCGACATCAGGACGAGCCCCGCGACCGCTCCAGGATGTCGGATCGCGCCATCGAGCGCAAACAACCCGCCCCGAGAAAACCCGACCAGAAAGAGGCGCGCCGGATCGACAACAGGCTGCGCCCGCAAGTAGTCAAGCCCCGCCTCGACGATCCCGTCCTCGCCCACCGAGCCGGCAGGCCGGATGGGCGCGAGGGCGACGAAGCCGGCGTCGCAAAACGCCGCCGCGAACTCCGCCACGTCGTAGCCCCGCTCGGCCGCCCGCTCATCCCCCGCGTGCTCCACCATGATGCCATGATGGTACATCACCACGGGGGCGCTGCCGACGGCTTCCGGCGCGCACGCCAACGCTGACAGCACCTGCCCGGATGCCGTCTGCAACGTGACCCGCTCGACCCTGCTGGCCAGCGAACGTCTCGGCTTGGCGTCGGCGACCGCGCTCACTCCGACGGCCGCGGCAAACGCACCGACCACGGGCAGGCACCTCAGGGAAATCACCCGCTGGCTCATGCAGGGATCGACACCTCGCAGGTCCTCGGGCTCAACGACTGGCTGCCTGACCTGGCCAATACAAAGAACTTTCCGCTTGAAGGTCCGGATCGGTCCGGCTCCGAAGGGTGGGCCTTACCGCCTCTCCCACGACAGAGAGCCCGTGAGGTTCACCTGACGGTCACGCGCCTGGTTTGAAAATC
>CAZKXY010000065.1:0-5765 GCA_964556925.1 uncultured Planctomycetales bacterium
ACGGGAAACGGCGCCGGATGGGAGTAGTGGCCGAAGTGGTCGCCGAACGGGCCTTCCGGCATCCGCTCATCAGGGGGGACGATGCCCTCCAGCACGATCTCCGCCTCCGCCGGCACCGCGGTCAGCTTCGTGCGGCCGCAGACGAGCGGAACCCGCCGCCCGCGGAGAAAGCCGGCGAAGGCGAGCTCGTCCACCCCTTCCGGCAGCGGCGCCACGGACGCGAGATAGAGGAGAGGATCGCCGCCGATGACGATCGCCACGGCCAGCGCCTTGCCCTGTTGCTCCGCCTTCCAGTAATGGAAGCCGCCGCCTTTCTGGATCTGCCAGTGCATGAGGACCCGATCCGATCCGACCACCTGCATCCGGTACAGCCCCAGATTTCTCACATCGGTCTCCGGATCGTGCGTGAGGACCATGCCGCAGGTGAGAAACCGGCCGGTATCCTTCGGCCAGCACTTCATGATCGGCAGCCGCCCAAGATCGACCGGCTCTTCGATGACCTCCTGGCAGACGGCGCGTCGCCTGCCTACCGGCCAGGCAGACACCCGCCGGGGCGGCATCGCGAGGACGCGCCCTACCGTGCGCCACTCGTCCAGCAGCTTCTTCGGACGGGGCGGCATCACGGCCTCGATGAGCCGTTTCAGCTCAGCGCCGACCTCCTGCGGGGAGCGTCCCAGCGCGAGCTCGATGCGCGTGTCGTTGCCGAGGAGGTTGATGGCGAGCGGGACGTCGGATCCGGCGATACGCTCGAAGAGCAGCGCCGGCCCTGCCTCCTTCACGACGCGCGCGGCGATCTCGGTGATCTCCAGCTCCGGGTCCACCTCGACGCGCACCCGCGCCAGCTGCCCTTCGCGTTCCAGCAATGTTAGAAACGTCTGTAAATCACTCATAGCAAAATTGGGACCGTTTCTATTTTTCCATCGGGAGCCTGCAGAAAAATAGAAGCGGTCCCAATTTTCATTCGAGGGCTTCAGGTTTCCAGGCGAGCGCCGTCTCCACCCCCAGCAGGCTGAGGACCTTCGCGTTGAACTGCTCCACCATCTCGTCGATGGTCTGCGGCTTGTGGTAGAACGGCGGCGAGATGGGCATGACGATCGCGCCGGCCTGAGACAGCTTGTGCGCCTGCTCGAGATGGATGCTCGACAGCGGCGTTTCCCGCAGGCAGACGATGAGCCGGCGCCGCTCCTTGAGGGCCACCCCGGCTGCGCGCGTGAGCAGCGTGTCGGCCAGCCCGCAGGCGACCTTCGCCAGCGTGGAGACCGAGCACGGGATGATGACCAACGCATCAAACGGCGTCGAGCCGGAGGAGAACGGCGCCGCGAGATCCTCGTCCGAGAAGCTTTTCTTCACATGCTCCGCCAGATGGTGCTCGGTTAAGCCGGTTTCCTCCTTGAGCACATACCGGCCCCACTTCGTCAGGATCAGGTACTTCTCCCCCGGGCACCGCCGCAAGAAATCCACCCCAAAGACGGCCCCCGACGCTCCCGTCATGCCCACCACGATTCGCATGGGACCCTCCACGTGTTCACTGAGCAAGCGTCAGACCAAATACTAAAAACCCCAGGATGCTATTCAAGCGAAAAAAGGCGAATTCGGCATTGCGAGAGGCAATGGCGTGTTGCCAGAGCAACAGGGCGCCGATGGCGGCAAGCCACGCCAGGGCCAGCGGCGTGCGAAGGCGGCCTGCCCACAACAGCACAAGGCAGGCAAAGGCGGCGGCATGCCATGCTGCCGCAACGCAAAGCGCACTGCGCTTGCCCAGCGCGACCGGCAGCGAGTGCAGACCGGCTGCGCGATCGAACGCCTCATCCATCGTGGCGTAGATGATGTCGAAGCCGGCGACCCACAGCACGGCAAACAGCCACAGCCAGCCGACTTCGCTCAAGCCGGCCAGCGTCCGCGACATGGCGAGCCAGCCGCCGAGCGGCGCCATCGACCAGGCCAGGCCCAGCCCCAGGTGCGACAGCGAGGTGAAGCGCTTCAGATACGGATAGATGACAAAGAGCGCCGCTGGGATCGGCGCCAGCCACAGGCAGATCGGGGCGATCGCCCAGGCGCTGGTCGCGTAGAGCAGCCCGGCCATGGCGACGACAGCCCACGCCTCGCCGCGCCGCATGGCGCCCCGGGGAAGCTCCCGGCGCTGCGTGCGCGGGTTGCGGGCATCGAGCTCAGCGTCAATGAGTCGATTGAGCCCCATCGCGACGACCCGTGCGCCAACCGCCGCGAGGAGGATGAGCGCAGCCAGCGCCGGGGTCAGGCTGCGGCTTGGGTGCAGCAGCGCTCCCGCAAAGATGAGCGGCAGCGAGAAGACCGTATGCTCCAGCTTGAGGAAGCCGGCGTAAACCTTGAGGCGATCGGCTAAAGGACTAATGGAATGTAGGGAGCGAGCTTGAGCGCAACCGGCACGGCCACCCCGACGAGCTGGAGCGCGCCGCGGGCCGTATAGCCGACGGTGTTCACAGCGCCTTGCAGGGCCCCAGTGACCGTCCCGATGACCGGCGGGCCGCTCAGCGTTCCGGAGAGCACGCTGACGGGAAGCGACAGGACGGCGCTGAGCAGATCCGCCAGGGCCCCGGAGAGGCTGGCTTCAGCCTTGGGGGCCGGCGCCCCAACGACCAGCACGACCGCCACCCCGCAGACCCACACAGGTGTCAGACACCTTTCAAAGCGGGAAAGGTGTCTGACACCTGTTCTCGGCGGTTGTCCCCGGTTAGCCGCCATAGTGCCAGCCGGTGTCCAGGAGCGTGAGGGCTGGCTCGTCGCGCCGCACGCCGGCTTCCACGACCTCCCCGATCACGATCGCGTGGTCGCCGAGCTCATTGGCGATCTCGCGGACCTCGCACTCGACATAGGCGATGGCCTCCTCCAGCAGCGGAGCGCCGGTCTTGCCCGGCCGGTGCCGGACTTCCTTGAGTTTTTCCCCGACCACCGTCGCGGGCTTGACGAAGTGCTCGGCCACCGCCTTCTGGTCCTTGCCCAGGATGTTGACGGAGAAGACGCCATCCGCCTTGATCATGGCCAGTGAATGGGAATCCTTCTTGATCCCGACGGCGACAAGCGGGGGGGTGAACGACACCTGCGTCAGCCACGTCGCGGTGAACGCGTTGAGCTGCGCGTCCTGCTTCACGCCCACCACGTAGACCCCGTGCGGGATCTTGCGCAGCGCCGTCTTCTTCGCTTGGAGGTCCATCGCCTCAGAAACCCCCGGCACTTTTCCACAGGATCGGCTCCATTCGAACCGGCAAAGTGCCTGGCACTTTTAGGCTTTTAGGAAGTGGAGGGTGCGCTGCCAGGCCGCGGCCGCATCCTGGGCTCGGTAGCCGTCAGGCCTGGTGTCGTTAAAGAACCCGTGCGCCGCTTCCGGATAGACACAGACCTCGATCGGCTTGCCGAACTTCTCCCGCCCCTGCCGCAACAGCTCCACTTCCTGCTTGGTCACCCACGCATCCTGCGCCGGATAATGGTAGAGCACCGGGCATAACAGGTACTCCAGCGTCTCCAGCGGCGGAACCTTCCCGTAGAACGCGACGGCCGCTTTCAGGTCGGAGTTGTGGGTCGCCTGCGTGAGGGCGAAGGTGCCGCCCATCGAGAAGCCGACGATGCCGACCGCGAGCGGATCGACCCCGCGCTGCTCCTTCAACCACGTCGTGCCGGCGTTGAGATCCCGCAGCACCCATTGGGACGCCAGGGCGTTCAGAAGCCGCGCGGCTTCAGCCGGATCCGAGGTGGCCTTGGAGCCGAGGCGCGCGTAGAGGTCCGGGGCGAACGCCACGAAGCCGGCGTCGGCGAACCGGCGGGCGAGGTGCTTGATGTGGTCGGTCAGCCCCCACCACTCGTGGAGGATGATGACGGCGGGCGAGCCGCGCGGCCGGGCGGGGCGGATCGGCTCGACGAGGAAGGCCGGGATGATGGTGTGGTCGCTGGCGAACTGGACGGTTTCCGAGGCCACGGCCACCGCGGTCATCCGCCCAACGCCTTGAGAATGCCTGACATCGGCTGACGCACGCACGTGAAGATGGGCGTGTCGCGCAGGGTGTACGTGCTGGCTTTCGTCTCCCGCAGCTCCTGGACGAGGTCAAGAAAGTCCTGCGGCGTGTCGGTCTCGAAGGCCACGACGAACTCCTGATCGTCCAACCCGAACGAGTAGGTGGTGTGCAGGCGCACCGAGGGGTACTTGTTGCCGATCTGGATGTGCTCGTCCATCATCGCCTGGCGCTGCTCGAACGGCAATTGGTACCAGCCGCGCGTCTTCACGAAGGGATAGACGAACAGGTACGTGCCGTTGGCCGGCGTGATGAACCGGCGGCGGTCCTGATGCTCGGGATCCAGCTTGTCCACGTACGTCGAGCGCTTCGTCATCGACAGGTAGGTGTAGGGCGTTGAGAGGTAGCCGGCCAGATCGGTTTGCTGGATCGCCCCGGCCATCTCCGACAGCTCCTCGAGGCTGGTGCCGACCCGCCAGATGAGGAAGTCCACGTCGGCCTTCATGCCCGCCAGCGAGTAGGTCAGCACCATGAGCCTCTTGGCCCAGGCGGCCACCACCCCGCGCAGCTCATCCGCCTGCCGCCGCCGGGTCATGGCCGGCAGCCTGCGCCAGGCCGGATCGATCCGATAGAACGCGAAGCTCACGAGCTGCCTGGCGTCCGCCGCCGGGGTCGGGGCCGTCTGCTGCGGCGCGGACTTTGTCGTTGTGGTTGTCATCCCACCACCTGCCGCGGCTGCGCCTGTGGCGCAGCCCTTCATAGATGGGATCATATCAACCGCTGGTACGCCTCGACGGGCAGCTTCCACACGGCCACGCCGCAGAACCGGTCGCCCTCCGGGCAGAACGGCGCCAGATTCGCCTGCGCGCGCGGCCAGCACGGAGCCGCCAGATATCTGCCGATCTCAGGAAACGTCGCCTTCACCTGGAGCACCTCGTCCCGGCACGCGCTCCAGATCTCCTCCTGGGCGGTGTAGCACAGCCGCTGGACCCACTTGTGGTGGAAGTGGAGCAGGTCGCCGGACTCCTCAAATCGGATCGGAAACGCGTTGGGCAGCAGGTACAGCGCGTACTCCTCGCGCACCCCGAGGTCCAGCAGCCGATCGATGGCCAGCCAGATCCGCGCCATGGCCTCCCGGTAGGCCGCCTCGGCCTCATGGCTTTTGGCAATGAGCGGCGGCAGGAGATAGTCCGGCCGGCCGCTGATGAAGTGGCAGGCGAGGATCGGGCGCGAGGCCGGCACCATCCGGTGGCGCTGATCCTGCGAGTCCGCCGTGTGCGACAGCTTCTTCTTGAAGGTGAAGTGGGGGTGCACCATCGCCCGCGAGAGCTTGCTCACCGTGGTCAGCGTCAGCGGCTCGGCCAGGTACCGGTTGCGCGCCGGATCCAGGACCAGCGCGATCGCCTCCGCGTCCGACAGCTGATCGCGCGTCAGGCCCAGCACCGAGCGCACCCCCTGCGCCAGCGACGCCTCGGCGTGCGCCGTATAATCCACCAGCTTCGAGGTGGCCCCGCCAAGCTCCTGATCGAACTCCTCCACGAACCGCTGCGCGGCCCCGTTGCGCAGCGCCCCGTGGAACTGCTGGAACGCCTGGTGCTCCAGCGTCTGCTCGAGCGGGATCGGATCCGCCGCCAGGTCCATGAAGGAGGGGTCGATCCGGCGCACCTCCTCCACCATCCGCCCGACGACGAGCCGCTGCTCCAGCGGGGCATCGAACTGCTGGCACAGCCGCCAGTACCGGTGCAGCGTCAGCCCGCTGATCGTGTGGTAGAGGTGCGCGTG
>CAZKXY010000066.1:0-5574 GCA_964556925.1 uncultured Planctomycetales bacterium
TGATCTCGCCGTTGTGCCCCAGGAAGCGAAACGGCTGCGCCAGGAACCAGTTCGGGAAGGTGTTCGTGGAGTAGCGCTGATGGAAGACCGCGATCGCCGAGGCGAAGTCGCAATCCGAGAGGTCGCGGTAGAAGAGGGCCAGCTGCGGCGCCACCAGCAGCCCCTTGTAGACGATCGTCCGCGAGGAGAAGGACGGCAGGTAGCAGTCCGTCAGGCCCTCGCGCAGCCAGGCCAGCTCGATCGAGCGGCGCGCGAGGAACAGCTGCCGCTCGAACGCCTGGACGGGGATCGCGGCCGGCCGGGCCATCAGCACCTGGCGAATCATCGGCAGCGTCTTCAGCGCCTTCTCGCCGAGCACCGCGGGAGCCACCGGCACCTCACGCCAGCCCAACAGCCGGATCTTGCGCGCGGCGATCGCCTGCTCGATGATCCGCGTGGCGGCCTGGGCGACCTGGGCCTGCTGCGGCAAAAAGACCATCCCCACCGCCAGATCGCCCGGCGCCACCGGGCCCTGGCCCATCTCGTTCAGCGCGCGGGCCATCAGCCGGTGTGGAAGCTGGGTCAGGACTCCGGCGCCGTCGCCGGTCTTGGCGTCCGCCGACACCGCCCCACGGTGGGTGACGTTGCAGACGCACTGCACCGCCGCCTGGACGATGGCGTGGCTCGCCGCGCCATCAATCGACGCGACAAAGCCGGTGCCGCAGGCGTCGTGCTCAAACGCCGGGTCGTACAGCCCGATCGGTTGGAACCGCTGTGCTGGCGTCATGTTGCATCTATCCCAACCAATAATTTTATCGCCTTTTCTTCCGCCGCGCACTTGAAATCGGCCGCAAAAAGGGGGTCAGGCACTTTTCCCGCTTTGAAAAGTGCCTGCCCCCTGTTGGCGAGGTTCAGGGCCTCGAGCCGTGGCGGTAGCGGATCACCTGCAGGACGACCCCGGTGAAGAGCACCGCGTTGATCAGCGCAAATGCTTTGAAGATGTGATCGGACGACAGCAGCGCCGAGGGCAGCATGCCGAGGATGCAGACCCAGACGCCCAGCACCCACATCAGGCTCAGGTCGCTGGCCGAGCGCCGGCGCTCAATCCTCACGATGAGGGGGATGTTCCACAGCGGCATCACCACCGCCGCGATCCACCCCACGGCATGGACGAGCTCTCCGGCTGCCATGCTCACCCCGCCACGCTGTCGCTGACGCGACGCCGCAGGGGCGGGATCAGGACCTCCGGCGCCTGCTCGCGGCCCGTGCGATACGACGACGAGAGGCGATAGTCCCGCACGATCCACTCCGCCCCGGTGCGGTTGTGCACGATCGCGGTGCTCCCTTCCTGGTTGTCCCCCTTCTCGATGAAGACCATGTTGTGGTAGAAGTGCATGGCCACAATATGGCGGTCCCAGTACGAGGGCGTGTAGCCCGGCCGGATGAGCTCCTCGTAGTTGAGGCCGTCCACCAGCGACCGGAAATACCCCATGGTCGTGTCGCGGCGATCCAGCTCGTCGCTGCTGCCCCCGAACCCTGGCCAATAGGACGTCTGCGTGTCTTCGACGACGTAGAGGCCGTGGGCCTCCACCAGCGGGAACAACACCTGAAACGCCTTGAGGACGTGGTCGTTGACGTGGCTGCCATCGTCGATGACGATGTCGAGACGACCCATCTCCGCCACGACCCGCCGTAAGAACGCCTCATCGTCCTGGCGGCCTTGAAACACCTTGATCCGCGGCTCCTCCAACGGGCGCTTCTCGTAGATGTCGATGGCGTAGATCAGGCTGCGAGGGAAAAACGCCTTCCACATCCTGAGGGACTCGCCGCCGTTCCGGGGGTCTGAATAGCCTCCGACGCCGAGCTCCAGGATGTGCAGCCGCTTGAACCGGCGGGAGGCGAAATGGGTCGCGTACCGCCTCGCATACCAATGGCCGTGGGGGCCGTACCGATTGCCACCCCACTTGTCGGTGCCAAAGAGCGTGGCCAGCGCGAGGAGGTCGTGCCGCTGCAGGCGCGCAGACACCTGCAGGCGGAGCCGCCGCAGGGGATGCCTGAGGCGCGTTTTCACGAGGTGGTTGAGCGCACGCGGCGCTGGCGTTGCCATCCCCGTATTGTGAAGCGGCGGGCGGCGGGAGTCAACCGGCAACCACGGGGGGCGCACGGGCGCCAGGACGAGGCCCGCGTCTTCATGGGCGGCGCCCCGCCAGCGAGAAGACCGATCGCAGGACGCGCGAGGCCTCCGCGTAGATGCCGGGGCGGCGGCTCTCCCTCGGGCCGGCCACGTTCAGGGTGCGGATCCGATGCGTCTTCAGCCACGCGCGGATCGTGGCGGGCGCCACGGCGTGCTCCAGGTCCACGATGAGGCACGGCTTGCGAAGGGCCGCGGCCCGCTGCGCGGTGGAGGCGGTGCCGCCGCTGAGCCGGCCAGCCGCCAGGATCAGCGTCCCATCCGAATCACGCACGTTCCACTCGGTGCGCTGGGCGTAGTCCTCGGAGGGGGTCTCGCGCAGCGGGTAGCGGGGATCGAGCGGCCCATCTTCGGCCTTGCGGCCCTTGGGGCACCAGCCGCCGCACGACAGGCCCAGCGCCCGCGCCGCATCCAGCGCGGCGCGATCCACTCCGGTCTGCCCTCCCGAGATGACCTTCAGCGCGCCGGCGTGCCTTGCGCGAGCTGCGTGATGAAGGCGAGGTCTTGCGGGGTGATCGCGAGGAACCGGACGCCGGTTTGAAATGGGAGCACGGGGCAGTTGGGCTCCTTCACCACGACCGGCCCGCTCCAGACGACTTCCGCGGTAAAGGTGACGGTGCGGCGGGGAAACGCGATCACCACCTGCACCATGGTGCCCGGCGAGAGGCGGCTGTCGGTGAAAAAGCACGCGCCGCCGCCGCTGGTGTTCCGCGCGGTGGAGGCCACGCGCCGGCCCGAGTCCAGGACGGTGTAGCTCGTCTTCGCCTCCGTGTCGAGCCGCACGAACCGCCGCCGATCCTCCATCCGCGACCCCGGACTCATGCGGCATACCCTACCCTCACCGGGAGCAGATGTCAAGCGAGGCCCAAATCGCGCGGCAAACGGTGTCAGACACCTTTCCCGCTTTGAAAGGTGTCTGACACCTCTAGGGAGCGGGGGTCACGTCCATCTGCGCCACGGGCTTGGCGTTGATGTCCGCCGTGACCGTCGCGCGGGAGCGGCTGCAGGCCATCCCCTGCCCGTCATCGACGGTGACGGTGGCGGCAAACCGGCCGTACGCAGGAAACAGGTGGGTGGGGGTCGCGCCGAAGCCGGGGGCGCCGTCGCCGAACTCCCACTGGTACGTGAGCGGGTCGTCGTCAGGATCGGACGAGCGGCTGGCGTCGAACGTCACCGGCTCGCCCTCGCAGCCCTCGACGAGCGGCGGCACCACCGCCTGCGGGGCCCGGTTGAGCGAGACCGGTACGGCGGCGCTGGCCAGCGAGCAGGCGGTGCCGGCGCCGTCATCCACCATCAACAGCGCCGTGTAGCGGCCGCCCCTGTCGTAGGTGTGCCGGACCTTCAGGCCCTCGGCCGCGGCGCCGTCACCGAAATCCCAGCGGTACGTGAGCGGATCGCGGTCGTCATCATGGGATCCTTCAGCCGACAGGACGACGTCAAGCGGCTCCCGCCCCGACCGCGCGCACAGGCTGATCGCCTCAGGGGCCTTGGCCACCGGCGGGCTGTTCGCGCGCACTGTCGCGGTGACCGTCGCGGTGGAGCACGCGGTGTCGCGCCCGTCATCGACCGTCAGGCGCACCGCGTACGCGCCGCCGGCCGCAAAGACGTGCGTGGCCTCGGGGCCGACCGCGGTGGTGCCGTCGCCGAAGTCCCACCGGTAGCTCAGCCACTCCCCGGGGCTGTCGCTGGAGCCCGCCGCGCTGAACCGCGCCTCCTGGCCGGCGCAGACCCGCTCCGGCGCCTCGAACACCGCCGTCGGGGGCTGGTTGACCGACACGGTCTGCTCCACCTGGGACCGGGCGCACGCCTGCGTCGAGGTATCGGTCACCGTCAGGACGACGCGGTAGTCCCCCGCCCCGGCGTACCGGTGGGTGACGCGCGCGCCCTCGGCGGTGGCGCCGTCGCCGAAGTCCCAGGAGAACGTCAGCGGGTCGTGGTCCGGATCATGCGACCCCGACGCGTCAAAGGTGAACGTATTGCACGCGCCGCCAGGGGTGGCCAGCTCCACCGGCGGGCTTGGCGCCTGCTCAGGACGCTGGAGGCTGCGGCCCCGGGTGGTATAGACCGGCAGCGCATGGCCGGACGCGTCCGTGAACCGAAACGCCATGTTGGCGTTGCGCTGCGCGCCCTTCACCACACGATAGGTCCAGCGCGCGCCCGCGGTCCCGGGCGGCACCGCGACCTCCGTCGTCGCCCAGACGCCGCTCAGCGACGAGCGGATCGGCACCCACCCGGCCCGCGACCCGTCGGCGCGCCGCCGAATCAGCCAGGCGCGGCCGCCCTCGGCGTCGAGATCGTAGTTGGACTCGATCAGCATGAGGCTGGCGCCGCTTGGCACCGCGGGAAACATCGTCAGGACCGCCCCCGGACGCTCCGGCAAGCGCACCGACGGCTGCGAGGCGGAACATTGCGCCGAGCGGGGCCAGACTTCGAACGCGAAGAGGTTGTTGTCATCGCCCAGCAGCCCCTCGGCCTCGACGTGGAAGAGCCGATGCGCCTCGCGCAGCTCGCCCTGGGCGGGGTCGAACGGGCCGAACTCCACGACGGTGCCATCGGGGGCCTCCGGCCCCACGGTCTCCGACACCAGCAGCCCTGCCGCCCCCAGGACGCGGAACACCGTCGTCGTGTTCCAGCCGTCTCGCATCTCATCCCGTTTGTCGCGGGCGTCCGCATCCAGCACCCGCACCCGCACCGGCTCCAGCGAGTCGGCGCGCACCTCGATCGTCACGCGGTGCGCCTCGCGCAGGGCGCCGTCGGCGGGATGGCCGTCGGGGCCGAACACGTAGAACCATCGGATGCCGTTCGTCAGCGGATCCGGCACGCGCCGCGGCTTCACCGGCAGCTTCGGCAGCTTCGCCGCGCGGGTCGTCGTCGCGCCGATTGCCGGCGGCGCAGCGGATGGCGTCGTGGAGACACAAACGGCGGGAATCTCGGCGGGCGCGCTCACAGGCCGTTGGGGCGGGGCTTCGGCCGGCAGCGCCGCCAGCTCCGCCAGCGCGCGATCCATCGCCTCTTCGCGCGCGGCCAGCTCGCCCTTGAGCTGGGCGAGCGCGTCCGCCGCCTGCTCATGGGCAGGGTCGGCGATGAGCGCTTTCTCCAGCTCGTGGATGGCGCCCTTGGTGTCTCCGCGCCGCCGGTGCTCTTCGGCCACCTGGTAGAGGGTATCCGCCACCATGCGGTGCGGGCCGGGGTCGGCGAAGGCCGGCTCAGCCGGGCCAACGAGCAGACCACAGGCGAGGCTGAGGAGGATCGGGAGGGATTGCGGACGGCGGCCGGCCATACCCGCTCCCTAGTGCTTGCATAGAACGTGCCAGACGACCTGTGGCAGGCAGGCGGCTAACCGCTTCGGCAGGAAGCGGATCGAGCGGCGCTCACCGTTGGAGAAACCGGGCCTTTCTAACGCT
>CAZKXY010000067.1:0-5383 GCA_964556925.1 uncultured Planctomycetales bacterium
GCATCGCCTCCCCGCAGCTCGCGCACGGTGCGCGAGCCCGACGGGTGACGCGGCGGGGGACCCCACGCCGCCCGGAGCCGACGACGCCGATCGTGCGGCGCGGCGAGGACGGCCGTGGGGGACGCCGCGGCAGGACCCGTTGGGCCATCAGGGACGCGCAGCAGGCGGGAGATGATTGGTGAGGCGCGGGTGCTCGGGGCGCTGTCCACGCTGGTGAAGCGCCCGCGCGCCGACGGGATCAGCGTCTGCGCCCACGCGACCACCCGGCGGGTGTTCCGGTTCGCGTACGAGGCGATCCACCAGGACCTCGTCCAGGAGCACGTCACCGTCACGGTCAAGGTGCTCGAGGATCACCGCGTGGGGGTGGCCAGCGCGGACACCCTCGCGCCGACGAGCCTGGCGCGCTGCGTGCGCGCCGCGACGGAAATCGCCCGCCACGCCCCGTCGCAGGCCACGGTGCCGCCGCTGCCGAGGCGGCACCGCGTGCGCACGCGCGCGGATTACGTGGAGGCCACCGCGCGCGTGCCGGCGGCCGAGGTTGTGGGGCGGCTCAAGCGGCTGACGCAGCTCTGCCAGGGCGCCGGGGTCGCCCTCGCCGGCTCGATGATGACCGGCGAGGATGAGTTCGCCGTGATGAATTCCGCCGGCGTCGCGTGCTACGCCGCCTCCACGGTGTCGGCGGCCAAGCTGGTGACCCTGTACCGGAAGCTGTCCGGCTACGCGAGCGGGGTGCACCCGCATGTGGATCGGCTGGATCTGGAGCGGCTGCTGGAACGGTCGCTCGGCCAGTCGTTGCACCGGAAGGACCCCGTGGCGCTGCCGCTGGGCGCGTATGAAGTGATCCTTGAGCCCGAGGCGGTGGCCGACCTCGTCACGTGGCTGGGCTCCACCGCCTTCGGCGCGAAGAGCGTGGAGGAACGAACCAGCTTCCTCGCGGGCCGGATGGGCGAGCTGGTCATGGACCCGCAGGTGACGATTTACGATGACGGCCGCGAGCGGGCGGGCCTGCGGATGCCGTTCGACTTTGAGGGCGTGCCGAAACAGCGGGTCCTCCTCGTGGATCGCGGCAAGGCCGCCGGGATGGTGTTTGACGCCGCCTATGGCGCGCGCTTCGGCCACCCCTCGACCGGGCACGCGATGCCGCCGGACGAGGTCGAGGGGCCGCTCCCGCTGCACCTGGGCATGGCGCCCGGGCAGCACCGCCTCGACGAGATGATCCGCCGATGCGCGCGGGGGCTGTTCATCCCCCGCTTCCACTATGTGAACGGCCTGCTGAACCCGCGCGAGGCGCTGATGACCGGCCTGACCCGCGAGGGCACGTTCCTGATCGAAGACGGCAAGCGGACCCACCCGGTGCAGACCCTGCGGTTTACCCAGAGCCTGCTGGAGGCCTTCAGCCGGGTGCTCGGGATCTCGAACGAGCGGCGCCTCGTCGCAGACCCGAGCCAGGAGCTCGGCTGCGCGATCATGCCCACGATGCACCTGGCAGCGCTCAAGTTCACGGGCCGCTCAGAACCCTGATGTCTCACAGCCAGCAAAAGGTGTCAGACACGTTTCCCGCTGCGAGACGACCGGTCGAAAGGTGTCTGACACTGCTCTGTCGAAAAGCTACGGTTCCAGGGCAACAAGTGTCAGACACGTTTCCCGCTGCGAGACGAGAGGTCAAAAAGTGTCTGACACCTGTTGCAGTCGTCCCAGCGGCTTTTCGACAGAGCAGTCTGACACCTTTTGCGGTCGTTTCGGACGTGGCGCTGGTCTTAATCCTGCTGGGGGTGGCGGGATGCACGGTGTTCCCGGACCCCACACGGATCCTGCTCCCCCTGCCCCTGCATCGGCCGGAGACATCCCCCCTCATCACGCAGGGCTACGTGGATGTCGCCGGCGTCATCCACATCCACACCCGCTATTCGCATGACGCCCATGGCCGCTTTGAAGAGGCGATCCGCGTCGCGAACGCCATGCGCCTCGATTACCTCGTCTTCACCGAGCACAATACCCTGCAGCCGCTGCGGGATGGCCGGCAGGGCTGGCACGGGACGGTGCTGGCGTTGATCGGGGTGGAGATCTCCACTCCCAGCGGGCACTACCTCGCGTTGAACGTGACGGAGGAGATCGACCGGCACAAGTTCACCGCCCAGCAGGTCATCGATGAGGTTAATCGGCAGGGCGGGCTGGGGTTCATCGCCCACCCCTATTTCAAGAACGGGCGGTGGCGGGATTGGACGGTCACGGGCTTTACCGGCATCGAGGCCTACAACGTCGCCCACGACACGCTCGATGAGAACAAGCTGCGCCTCGCCCTCTGGACCCTGACCGCGCCGGCCGGCCCGTTCTATTACTCGATCCTGGACCGGCCCTACGACCCGCTCAGCGCGTGGGACGCGATGATCCACCAGCACGGGAAGGCGGTCGGCATCGGCTCGGCCGATGCGCACGAGTTCCACGCCCTCGGGATCACGTTCGCCCCGTACGAGATGATGTTCCAGATGGCCCGCACGCACCTGCTGGTCCCGGCTGGCCCGCTGACGCCTGAGGCGATCTATGACGCGTTGCGCAGGGGCCATGCGTACCTCTCCATCGAGCTGACGGCCGAGGCGCGGGGATTTGCGTGTGTGGCGTCCCTGGGCGAGCGCGTCCTGGGGGTCATGGGGGATGAGGTGGCGCTGGCGGACGGCCTGCGGCTCCGGGTGACGCTGCCGGCTGCCG
The DNA here is from genome assembly GCA_964556925.1 of uncultured Planctomycetales bacterium. Taxonomy (GTDB): domain Bacteria; phylum Omnitrophota; class Gorgyraeia; order Aquiviventales; family Aquiviventaceae; genus CAZKXY01. The sequence goes on from CAZKXY010000067.1 coordinate 2,707, forward strand.
CGCAGATGGCGCTGCTCAAAGACGGCCAGCCGATTGCCTGGATGACCGGGTTGTCGTGGGACGTGCCGGTCATCGAACCGGGCGCCTACCGGCTCGAAGTGACGCGCCACGGCAAGCCGTGGATCATCTCCAATCCGATCTACGTCCGCCCCCGACCGCCGGCCGGCGGAAGCCCATGAAAAAACGGGTCCAGGTCCATTTTTCTCTCGGCCTCGTTACAGAAAAATGGACCTGGACCCAATTGTTCTGGACCCATGTCTTCCTGCTGGTGGCGCTGGCGCTCGGGGGCTGCGCGCATGCGCCGCTGCGCCTCACGGGACCCGCGCCGCAGCCGCTGCCTCCCGAGCTCGCAGCGTATTACGACTATCCGGATCACACGCCCGAGGCCGCCGTCCAGCTCCTGCGCGAGCAGCGAGCGTTTCGGGAGCTGCGGGTGCAGTTTCCGCTGTCGGCGGCGGGGTTTACGCCGACCGAGCCGGTCGTCGAGGTGGAATGGTTTGAGTCGACGCGGTCCGGCCGGCAGCCGGCGATCCTCTTCAACCCGATCCTTGGCGGCGACTATCCGCTCGAGCGCGGCGTCTGCCGCTACCTGGCGCGCCATGGCTTCCACGTCGCGCTGGTGCACCGCAAGACGCTGAAGATCTCCCCCGAACACCAGGCGGATCGGCTGGAGCTGTTGCTGCGCCAGGGGCTGATCCGGAGCCGGCAGGTGGTGGATTGGATGGCGCAGCACGAACGGGTCGATCCCGCCCGCCTGGGCAGCTTCGGCATCAGCATGGGCGGCATCGCCGGCGTCATGACCGCGGCGGTGGAGCCGCGCCTGAAGGCGCACGTGGTGGCGCTGGCCGGCGGCAGCATCGCGGAGATCCTCATCACCTCGCGCGACCCCCTCTTGACGAAGCCCTTGGTGAAGTACCTGGCGCAGCAGCGCATGGACCGTGACACGCTGGAGCGGCTGCTGCGCGGACGGGTCACGACCGACCCGATCCGGCTGGCGCCGTATGTGGATCGCACGCGCGTGCTCCTGTTCATTGCGCTGTTCGACCACACGGTCGGGCGCGCCAACAGCGTCAGGCTGCGGAAGGCGCTGGGGGATCCGGAGACGGTCTTCCTCCCCTTCGGCCACTACACGTCGTACCTGGCCCTGCCCTACCTCAAGCGCGCCAGCCTCCGCTTCTTCCGCCGCACCCTGCTATAATAGAAGGCCTCATGGCGCTCGAGAAGGTCATCCTCGCAAAACCCCGTGGGTTCTGCGCCGGCGTGGTGCGGGCCATTGAAGTCGTTGAGCAGGCCCTGGACCGCCTGCCCGGCCCGGTGTACGTCCGCAAGCAGATCGTCCACAACCCCCACGTCGTCAATACGCTGCGGCAGAAGGGGGCTGTGTTCGTTGAGGAGTTGACGGAGGTGCCGACGGGGACCACCGCGATCTTCAGCGCCCATGGGGTCTCGCCGGCGGTCCACGCGGACGCCAAGGCCAGGCGCCTGCGCGTGGTGGACGCGACCTGCCCTCTCGTCACCAAGGTCCACGTCGAGGCGATCCGCTTCGCGCGGGAAGGCTACACGCTGCTGCTCATCGGCCATGCCGGCCACGAGGAGGTCGAGGGGACGATGGGCGAGGTGCCCGGCGCGATCCGGCTGGTGCAGACGGTCGAGGAGGCCAGGACCGTCGAGGTACCGAATCCCGGCAAGGTGGCGGTGATCACGCAGACCACCCTGAGCGTGGATGATACCCGCGAGATCATCGAGACGCTGCACGCGCGTTTCCCCAAGCTGGTCCTCCCCCCCAAGGACGACATCTGCTACGCCACCCAGAACCGGCAGAACGCCGTCAAGGCGATCACGCAGGAGGCCGAGGTCATCCTGGTCATCGGCGCGAAGAACAGCTCCAACTCCATCCGGCTGACCGAGGTGGCGGAGGACGCCGGCCGGCGCGCCTACCTCATCACTGACGCGTCGGAGATCCTCCCCGCCTGGTTCGACCGGGTGCGCTGCGTCGGGGTCACCTCGGGCGCGTCGGCGCCCGAGCACTTGGTGCAGGAGGTCGTCGAGACCCTCAAGCGCTTGGGCGCCACCAAGGTGGAAGAGTGGGAGCTGGTGCGCGAGGACATCAGCTTCGGCCTCCCCGCCGAGCTGGCAAAGGTGTCAGACACCTTTCCCGCTTTGAAAGGTGTCTGACACCTCTTCACCGATGAAGTCGCTCACCGAATACCTGTGGTTCAACACGCCGAACCGTCGCGAGCTCATCAACATCACCGACCGGGTCGAATCCCTCGTCCGGCAGAGCGGGGTCAAGGAAGGCTTCTGCCTCGTCTCGGCCATGCATATCACGGCCAGCATCTGGGTCAATGACGACGAGGAAGGCCTGTGGCAGGATTTCTGGGAGCTGCTGGAGCGGCTGGTTCCGTCAGGCAAAGACTACCAGCACCACCTCACTGGCGAGGACAACGGCGACGCGCACCTGAAGCGCTCCCTGATCGGCCACCAAGCGGTGCTGCCGATCACGAAGGGCAAGCTCGACCTCGGCCCGTGGGAGCAGGTCTTCTACGCCGAGTTCGACGGCAAACGCAAGAAGCGCGTCGTCATCAAGATCCTCGGCGAGTAAAAGTGCCAGGCACTTTCCCGGTTAGATTCTTGCCGTGTCTGTGGAAAACTCAAGTTTTCCACAGCCCGGCGATAA
>CAZKXY010000068.1:0-5205 GCA_964556925.1 uncultured Planctomycetales bacterium
ACACCCGCTCGCGGAACCACGGGTAGGTGTTGTGCTTGTTGTAGGTGACGCAGGGCGAGAACACGTCCACCAGCGCGAAGCCCTTGTGCTCGATCGCCCCCTTCATGAGCTGCGCCAGGTGCAGGTTTTCGCCGGAGAACCCGCGGGCCACATAGGTCGCGCCGCATGAGAGCGCGAGGGCGATCGGGTTCAGCGCGAGCTCAATCGTGCCCTCCGGCGTGGACTTGGTGCGGATGTCCTTCTCGGTCGTCGGCGAGGCCTGGCCGGTGGTGAGCCCATAGACCTGGTTGTCCATGACGATGTACGTCATGTTCAGGTTGCGGCGGCAGGTATGGACGAAATGCCCCACCCCGATGCCGTACCCATCGCCGTCGCCGCCTGTGGCGATGACGGTCAGGTCCGTGTTGCCCAATCGCGCGCCGCTGGCGACCGGCAGCGACCGGCCGTGCAGCCCATGGAAGCCGTAGGCATGGATGAACCCCGGCAGGTTCGAGGAGCAGCCGATGCCGGACACGATCAGCACGTTATGCGGGGCGATATCGAGCTCGGCCAGCGCCCGCTGGAGCGCGTTCAGGACACCGAAGTCTCCGCACCCCGGGCACCAGTCCGGCTTCACCTTCCCCACGTACTCTTTCACCTGCGCCATGCGTGGCCTCCTAATGCTGCCGGGTCGCCTCAGCCCCGATCGCCGGGTTCTCGATGGGGGAGAAGTCCGGCGGCAGCCCCTCGTCGCTGACCACGGCCGCCACGACGGACCCCTTCGGCTTGGTCTTCAGGAGCATCCGGGCCTGCTCGATCACCTGGCGCGGCTCGAACGGCTCGCCGTCGTACTTGCGCAGGTGGTGCTGGATGGAGATCCCGGTCTCCATCCGGATCAGCCGGACGAGCTGGCCGGTGTAGTTGCCCTCCACGGACATCGTCATCTTGCAGGAGCTCAGGAGGCGGCTCACCGCCGCGGTCTGGAACGGCCAGAGGTACCGCAGGCACAGGACATTGACCTGGAAGCCCTCCCGGTTGAGCGCCTCCATCGCCTCCAGCATCACCTGGTAGGTCGAGCCCCAGCCGACCAGCGTCAGCTCCACGTTCGCCGGGCCGTCGAGCTGCGGCGCGGGCAGCTCGCTCAAGATGCCCTCGATCTTCCGCATGCGCTTCTCCATCATCTTCTTGCGCACCGGCGGGTTCGTGAAGACGTCGCTGATGACAATCCCATCCTCGTCGTGCTCGTCGGTCGCCGCCGTGTACACGGTCCCCGCCGTGCCGGGCAGCGCCCGGGGCGAGACGCCGCTGGGCGTGACGGCGAACCGGCGGTAGCCGTTGCCGTTCGCCTGCGTGACGAGCTCGCCCCGCTCGATCGGGATCTTGGAGATGTTCACGCCCTCAAAGGTCTCGAGCCGCTCGGCGAGGTACAGGTCGGTGGCGATCAGGACCGGGCACTGGTACTTCTCGGCGAGGTTGAACGCGTGGATCGCCATGTCATAGCACTCCTGCAGCGTCCGGGGCGCCAGGATGACCTTGGGGAACTCGCCCTGCGACGCGCCGAGGATCTGGAACAGGTCGCCCTGCTCGGTCTTGGTCGGCAGCCCCGTCGAGGGCCCGCCGCGCATCGCCTCGACGATCACGACCGGCGTCTCCGTCATCCCGGCCTCGCCCACCGCTTCAGTCATCAGCGCGAACCCGCCGCCGGAGGTGCCGGTCATCGCGCGCACCCCGACGTGGCCGGCGCCGATCGCCATGTTGAGCGCCGAGATCTCGTCCTCGCACTGCTTCACCAGCAGGCCCGTCGTGGTCGCGTACTTCACCAGCCAGTGCAACAGCGACGAGGCCGGCGTCATCGGATACGCCGAGTAGAACCGGCAGCCGGCTGCCAGCGCCCCAAAGCCGACCATGGGGTTGCCGCCGGCCAGCGGGCGCCGCTTGCCGTCGCCCGGCCCGACACGGATCCCGCTCGGTCTGCCGTTGCGCTTGGCGTGCTCCATCCCCTTGTCGAACGCATCGAGGTTCGCCTTGATGATCGGCTCGCCCTTCTTGGTGAACCGTTCCTGGATCAGCTCGCGGGTCGTCGCCGGGTTCAGCCCGATGACCTGGATCAAGGCCCCCAGCAGGGCCGTGTTCTGCATGAGCTGGTTGCCCGCCAGCTCCATGACCGGAAGCCCCATGAGCTGCACGTCCTTGCCGGCCTGCTCGGGCTGGGCCTTAAACTTGTCGGTGTTGTAGAGGATCGCACCGCCCGGCATCACGCGCGTGGCGTAGCGCTGGAAGCTGTCGGCGTTGAGCGCGATCAGGTAGTCGAGCTCGTCGCCCTGCGTGTAGACCTTGTGCGTGCCGATGCGGACGTGCATGCACACGTGGCCGCCCCGGATCACCGACTGGTAGCTGTTGTAGGCGAACACGTGGTAGCCCAGCCGGGAGCACGCCTGCGCGAACGACTCCCCCGCCGAGGCGATGCCGTCGCCGGCCGCACCCCCGATCCACACCGTGAGTTCCGTCTGCGGGTGCGTCATCGCGGCATCACACCAGCGCCGCTTTCACGGCGGGCGGGCGGGCGGCGACCTCCTGCATCATCTTGGTGATCTTCGCCGCCACATCGAGCGCTTCCCCGAACCGCCGCTGCCACATGTTCCGGCCGAAGATGAAGCCGGTCACCCCGGCTTCCAGCGCCGTGCGCACGTCGTCGAAGAGCTCCGCATCGGTGCGCTTGGCGCCCCCGGACATCAGCGTGAGCGTCCGGCCGGCGGAGGCGACGACCTTCTCGAGCATCTCGCGCTTGGAGAGCTTCAGGTCGCGGTACTCCTTCGGGTACTGGGCGCGCTTCTCCTCGTCCGCTTTGGGGAAGTTCACCTTGACCACGTCCGCGCCGAGCTCCTGGGCCACGCGGGCCGCATAGTCGACCGCGTAGAGGCTGTCGCGGCCGCCCTTCGCCTCCATGAACTTGCCGCGCGGGTAGGCCCACATGATGAGCGGCATGCCGGCGCGCTCCGCCTCGCGGCGCACGCGGCCGAACTGGAGGAAGTCGTCGTCCTGGCGCGGCGAGCCGATATAGGAGGTATAGCCGACCGCGTCGGCGCCCAGCCGCACCGCGTCCTCGACCGCCGCGTGGCACGGCGAGAAGGCCTCATCGTCCGGCGGGATTTCGGTCTTGCCGTTGATCTTGAGGATCAGGGGGACTTTGCCCGCGAAGGTCCGGAGGTACTTCTCCGCCAGCCCCACCTGGAACGCGATGGCTGAGAAGCCGCCCTCCAGCGCCAGCCGCAGCTGAAACTCGGGGTTGAGGCTGTCCGGGTTGATGAAGAAATCCCGGGGCCCGTGCTCCAGCCCCTGGTCGATGGGCAGGATGAGCAGCCGGCCGTTTCCCGGCCCGTGCTTGTGGAGCAGCCGGTACAGCCGGGCCTTCTTGCCCGCGGGCAGATCCAAATCCTCCAACGTCACCGGACGTTTTGACATCGCCACCTCTCTCTCGCCTGGGCGGGACACTGCTCTTTTCCCTCAGTCCACCGACCTGCCTGCCGGCAGGCAGGTCGGAAAATAGAAATGTCCCGTCCCTTAAAAACGGAGACCCGCTTGCTTGAGGAAGCTCCGGTCGGCCTCGGTCAGCTCGAACCGCAGATCCGCAGACGGCTTCTTGCCGCCGAGCAGCGGCACGACGTAGATCGCCAGCTCCACCTGCTCCTCGCGCAGCAGCTTCCGCAGCTGGCCGAACTCCGCCGACCGCGCCACGACCTTCTGGATCGCCTTGTTCAAGCGCTTCAACTCCCTGGCCAACCGCTTCTCAAGCTCCATGCTGCGCCTCCCCGACCAGTAGCTTCGCCGCCGTCTGCGAAATCCGCATCGAGCAGAACTTCGGCCCGCACATCGAGCAAAACTTCGCCTCCTTGTAGAACCCGTCGGGCAGCGTCTCGTCGTGCATCCGGCGGGCCGTCTCCGGATCCAGCGACAAGGCGAACTGCCGCTCCCAGTCGAACGTAAACCGCGCGCGCGACAGCGCGTCGTCCCGCTCGCGCGCGCCGCGCCGCCCCCGGGCGACGTCCGCCGCGTGCGCCGCGATCTTGTAGGCGATGACCCCGTTGCGCACGTCGTCCTCGCCCGGCAGGCCCAAGTGCTCCTTGGGCGTCACGTAGCACAGCAGGCTCGCCCCGTACCAGCCGACCATGGCCGCGCCGATCGCCGACGTGATGTGGTCGTAGCCCGGCGCGACATCGGTCACGAGCGGCCCCAGCGTGTAGAACGGCGCCTCGCGGCAGTAGCGCCGCTGCAGCGTCACGTTCTGCTCGAGCTGGTCCATCGGCACGTGGCCCGGCCCCTCGATCATGACCTGCACGTCCTTGGCCCACGCGCGCTGCGTCAGCTCGCCCAGCGTCGCAAGCTCCGCCAGCTGCGCCTCATCCGACGCGTCCGCCAGGCAGCCGGGCCGCAGGCTGTCGCCCAGGCTGTACGTCACGTCGTGCCGCCGCAGGATGTCGCTGATGTCGTCGAACGATTCATAGAGCGGGTTCTGCGCCCGATGCGCCGCCATCCATTGCGCGAGGAGGCTGCCGCCCCGGCTGACGATGCCGGTGACGCGGTCGCGCACGAGCGGCAGATGCTCCAGCAGGATGCCGGCGTGGATCGTCATGTAGTCCACGCCTTGCTCCGCCTGCTCCTCGATCACCTCCAGCAGCAGCTGCGGCGTGAGGTCTTCGACCCGCTTCACCCGCGTGATCGCCTCGTAGATCGGCACCGTGCCCACCGGCACAGGGCTGGCCGCGATGATCGCCTGACGGATCTGCGGGATGCGGCCCCCGGTCGAGAGGTCCATCACCGTGTCGGCCCCATGGTGGACCGCCATGTGCAGCTTGCGCAGCTCCTCGTCCTTCTGGGAGCTGACCGCGGAATTGCCGATGTTCGCGTTGATCTTGACGCTCGCCACCGTGCCGATGCCCATCGGATCCAGGCTCGTGGCCAGGTGGTGGATGTTGGCCGGGATGATCAGCCGCCCCCGGGCCAGCTCCGAGCGGATGAGCTCAGGGTCCAGCCCCTCCCGCTCCGCCACCCGCCGCATGGCGTCCGTGACGACGCCCTGCCTGGCGGAGGCAAGCTGGGTGGGCGTCCCCGACGCCGAAAGCTGCGGGACCTGTTTCTCATCTCTCGTCGGTTGCATCTCAGAATCTTCAGTGCGGAATCCTCATTGTAACACAAATGCCCTCCCCTCCGCCACCGCCCAAAGGTGTC
>CAZKXY010000069.1:0-5029 GCA_964556925.1 uncultured Planctomycetales bacterium
GTGGAGAAGGGGTAGTTCGCGTAGATCGTCTTGATGTCCCGGATGAGCGCCATCCCGTCGCCGCTGATGTCATCCAGCCGGCCGACGAACGGGGAGACGATATCGGCGCCGGCCTTGGCCGCCAGCAGCGCCTGGCTGGCCGAGAAGCACAAGGTGACATTGACCCGGATCTTCTCGCTCGCGAGCTGCCGGGTGGCCTTCAGACCCTCCTTCGTCAGGGGGCACTTGACGACGATGTGCGGGTGCAGCTTCGCGAAGACGCGGCCTTCCTCGATCATGCCTGCGGCGTCCCGGCACGTCGTCTCCATGCTGACCGGCCCGTTGACCGTCTCGCAGATCTCCTTCAGCAGGGGGAAAAATTCCCGCTGCTCCTTGGCGACCAGCGTGGGGTTCGTGGTCACGCCGTCGATCGCGCCCCAGCTCATCGCCTCCCGGATCTCGATGAGGCTCGCCGAATCGAGAAAAATTTTCATGACGCCCTCCAGATTAGCACGGCCGCTCCCAGAATGCCAGCCCGGTCTCCCAACTGCGCCCGGACGATCGCCGCCGCCCGGGACGCCGCCGGCATCGCCTGCCGGCGCACCGTCGCCCTCACCGCCGGCATGAAGAACGGCCACGCGTTGGCCACGCCCCCGCCAATGACGATCCGGTCGGGATTCAGCAGGTTGATGAGGCTGGACAGCCCCATCCCCAACGCGCAGCCCACCTCGCGCCAGATTGCCCGCGCGGCCGGGTCGCCCTCGCGCGCCGCCGCGCTCACCACCGCCGGCGTCAACGGCCCGCCGGAGCGCTCCATCAACCGTCGCAACCGAGGCGCGCCCCGCCGCATCGCCCGGCGGGCCATCCGGAGGATCGCCGCGGTGCCGAGGTACGCCTCAAGACAGCCGCGCGAGCCGCAGGCGCAGCGCGCGCCGCCGGGCGCAAGGAGGGTGTGGCCGAATTCTCCGGCCGATCCATTCGCGCCGTGGTACACCCGGCCGTCCAGCACCAGTCCGCCGCCCACGCCCGTGCCCAACGTCAGGCCGAACAGCGAACGGGCGCGCGCTCCGGCGCCGGCCCACCACTCGCCCAGCACATAGAGGTTGGCGTCGTTATCGACCGCGCACCGGCAGCCGAGCCGGCGCGACAACCGCTCGGCAAGCGCGACATCCCGCCAGCCCGGCACATTGACGAGCGAGCGCACGACGCCGCGCGCCGCGTCCACCAGCCCGGGCGCGCCGATGCCGACGCCGGCCAGCCGCCGCGGGCTGATCCCAACCTGCCGGCACATGCGACGGACCTCCCCCGTCACCCCGTCAAGGAACGGCGCCGGGCGGCTGACGACGGCCGTCGGCACCACCCGCGCGAGGGCGACCCGGCCGGCGGGATGTACGGCGCCGAGCTTGACGAACGTCCCCCCGAAGTCGATCCCGATCGCCCACCGTCGCCTCATCTTCGCCAATCGCTTCACGCTAATCCCGTCGGGGCGGGTGGCCAGGCGTCCGCGAGCCGCGAATCCGAATTTTGCGAGCCGTGGCTTGCGTCAGGCGCAGCAAAATTCGCTGAGCGGCGCGCGGACGCCTGGCCAGGACCCGCCCACGGCGATGAGCGTGCAAGCGACTCTCTGATTCACCCCGCCCCACGGGCTAAAGCCTGTGGGGGGGTTCACGACACTGGTGGCGTCCATGCGATGACGCGGTTGCGGCCGGCGCGCTTGGCGGCGTACAGCGCCTCATCCGCCCGCTCGACGAGCTGCTCCAGCGTCTGCCCGTGATCAGGAAACCCCGCCATCCCCACGCTGAGGGTTTGGGAGAGCAGCTCGTCGTAGGCGCGGATCGGGTGCACCTCCACCAGTTGGCGCAACCGCTGCGCGATCGGCATCGCCTGCTCCACCGGCGTTTCGATCAACAGCAGGATGAACTCCTCCCCGCCGTACCGGGCGATCAGGTCGATATCGCGCAGGTTGCGCGCCACCAGCCGCGCCACATCCCGCAGCACCACGTCGCCGACCAGGTGGCCGTACCGGTCGTTCTTCTGCTTGAAGAGGTCCAGGTCGATCATCATCACCGTGCAGGACAGCCGGTGCCGCTTGGCGCGCGCCAGCTCATCCCTGGCCCGGTCCATGAAGTGGCCGCGGACGGACACGCCGGTCAGCGCATCCGTCACCGCCAGGGCCTCGACCTGCTGGTAGAGGGAAATCCGGGAGCATTGCAGCGAGAGCTGATTCGCGATGATCGCCAGCGTCTGCTGCTGCTCCTGGGGCAGCGCATCCGCCACCAGCACCCCGAGCGGCTGCTGCTCGCGCCACAGCAACACCCAGGCCACATGGGACAGCCCTGCGGGGACGTCGCGCGAGGACACCTGCACCGTCGTGCCGGAGGGCCGCGTGGCGGAGGTCGCCTGGTCGAGGATCGCCTGCTCCAGCGGCAAGACGGCCGCGCCGTCTGACGGGATGAGGCGACCGTCCGGCGCGCGGCTGGCGCGCCACACCTGCGGCGCCGTGCCCGACAGGTCGATCAGGCGCAGCCCGCTGACGGACAACAGCCGCGGCGCGATGGTCAGCGAGGCGCTGAACAGCTCCTGGACGTGCAACGCCCTGGCGGTTTCCTGCGTCACGTGGTAGAGGTCGGTGATCTCGGCGATCCGCGCCTCCGTTTCCTTCGCGGCGGTCTGCAGCGACAACAGCGACCGCGCCGCGTCCGACAGGCGCGCCATCTGCGCCGCTTCGTCTTTCCGGAGCGCTTCCAGGCGGGCCGCCTCCCGCTCCTGCTGGGCCGCCAACAACCATGGGGTCGCGCCGAAGGCGAGCACCTGCAGCCACCCGGCCCAACTCGCGAGGGTCGAGCCCTGAGCCCAGACGAACGCCAGCACGGTCCCGAAGGTCAATGCCCCGGTATACATCCGGGCCCACGCCATGCCGGAGAACATCGCGAGCAGCCAGCACCCGATCGCGAGAGACATTAGCGCAACAGCCGGACCGCTTCTCTTTTCCCGCAGTCGATCAACAGGAAAATAGAAACGGTCCGCTCTTTCCCGGTCCGCTCTTTCCGAATCATGAGGAGATTACGCAATTCCGGCCGGCGCGTTTCGCCTGGTACAGCCGCTGATCGGCCGTCCGGATGAGTTCCAGGTCCACTTGCGCGTCGTCAGGAAACGCGGCCACCCCGATTGACACGGTGATCGTCCCCCCACCTGTGTGCCCGCCGCCTGGTTGGCGTCGGGCTGAACCTGAGGACGACTCGCTGACGGCCCCGCCGCCGGCGGGGCCGCGCACAGCTAGGGGGGTCAGACGCCTGTTCCCCTTCACGTGCTCCGCGATCAGCCGGCGGATCTTCTCCGCCACCTCGCTCGCCTCGGCGCGCGGCACGCGCGGCAACAGCACGATAAACTCCTCGCCGCCGTAGCGCCCCGCCACCCCGCCGGGCGGCACGACCGTCTTGAGCACCTCGGCGACGCCCTTCAGGATGAGGTCGCCCGCCGTGTGGCCGAAGGTGTCGTTATACTCTTTGAAGTGATCCACATCCAGCATGAGCACGGCGATCGGCTCCCGGCTGCGCGACGCCCGGATGAGCTCGCGGGCAAGCTGCTCCAACAACGGCCGGCGCAGCGACAGGCCCGTCAGGCCGTCCGTCACCGCCAGCCGCTGGATCTGCGCGAAGAGCTGGGCGTTGGTCAGGGCGGCGGCCACAAGGTCCAGGAGGATGCCAAGGAACCGCAGGTCGTCCTGCGTGTAGACGCCGGCCTGCGTGCTGTCGAGCCGCAACACCCCGGTCGGGCTCTGGCCCAGCACGAGCGGGCAGGCGATCACGGAGCTGACCTCGCGGTCGGCGGCGGAGAGGGCCGTCGTGAAGCGGAAGTCCCGCCGGACATCGTTGACCAAGAGCGGCCGGTGCGCCCGCAGGACGTGCCGGTCGAACTGGTCGCCGTGCTTGGCCCGGATCGGCGCAAGCGCCTCCCGCTTCTTTGAGGCGAACAGCGACAGCTCCTGCTGCTCCGGGTCCACGAGAAACAGCAGGCACACGTCGGACTTGCCGATGAGCGTGAAGGCGCGCAGGACCGCCAGCTCCGCGACGGCGGAACGGTCGGTGAGACTGCTCAGCTCCTCGGCGATCGTCTGGAGCTGCGCGTAGCGGGAGAGCTTCTTCTGCAGCGCGTCGCGGGCCCGGCCGGCCTGGGCGATCGCCTGCTCCTTGACCGTCTGCTCCTCACGCAGCTCGTCCACGACCTGCTGCAACCGCTGCAGGCGGCGGAAGCGCCTGCGCTGCTGCCAGGCTCCGGCGCCCAGCAGCACGCCGAGGGCCGAGACGGGCAGGCCGCCCAGCGGCGCGTGCCGCACCGCCCAGATCCAGAGCAGACTGCCAGCCGCCAGGAGATTGACCGTGACGCTGCCGGCGGCCGGCAGCACCATCCACCCGTAGACCGCCAGGGCCACGACGAGGATGGCGAACGACGGGAGCAGCGCCGGGGCCATGACGAGGAAGGCGCAGAGCGCGCACGCCGCCAGGAACGTCACCCAGCGCAGCAGGCGAGGAGAATCGCTCAGCGTGACGGTTTCCATGGAAAAGGTGTCAGACACCTTTCCCGCTTTGAAAGGTGTCTGACACCGGTCCTACACGATGGCGGAGCCGGACTTCGCCTCGAAGAAGTGGGCCTTGCCCATGTCGAACACCAGGTCGATGTCCTGGTTGACTTCCGGCCGGTCGTGGGGCCCGACCCGCGCCATCACGGGGTGCTGGCCGACCCGCAGGTGCAGGTAGACCTCGGCGCCCAGCGGCTCGACCAGCTCGACGGTGGAGGTAACGATGCAGTCGACGGGGGCTTCTGTGATGAACAGCTTGTCGTACAAATCCTCCGGCCGGATGCCGAACACGACCGGCTGATTCTCGTACGACAGCAGCCGCACGGCCATCTCGTCGACCACCCGCAACCGCAGGCTGCCATCCGTGAAGAGGAGCGTGTCGGCGCTGCGGATGATCCTCCCCGGCACGAAGTTCATGGGCGGCGAGCCGATGAAGCTGGCGACGAACCGGTTGGCCGGATGGTCGTAGAT
>CAZKXY010000070.1:0-4541 GCA_964556925.1 uncultured Planctomycetales bacterium
CGGCCAGCGGCTCGGTGAGCGCCCCGAGCCCTGCGCCGATCTCCACCACGGTGTCGGCGCGCGTGACGCCGCACGCCTCCACCACGCGCGCGATCGCCCGCGCATCGATGAGGTGGTGCTGTCCGAGCCGCTTCGACAGCCGCACGCCGTGCTCGCGCAGCACCGCCTTCAACTCACTCGCCGTCAACATCTCATGAAAAAGGTGTCTGACACCTTTTGGGAGGCGAGGGTGGCGGCGAGAGCGAGGGCGTAGCGCATGGAGCCGGGATGCGCCACGCCCCTCCCCGCGATGTCGAGGGCGCTGCCATGATCCGGCGAGGTGCGCACGAACGGCAGGCCGAGGCTGAGCTGGCAGCCGCGGTCGCGCGCCACCAGCTTGAAGGGGATCAGCCCCTGGTCATGGTAGGCGCAGAGGATCGCGTCATAGGCGGACGCACGGGCAAAGAAGCCGTCGGCGGCAAACGGTCCGTCGCATGCCAGGCCCTGCCGCCGCAGCGCGGCAAGCGCCGGCCGGATCACGCGCGCCTCTTCGCTCCGCGGCACACCCTCCCCGGCATGGGGGTTGATGCCCAGGATGGCCATCCGCGGATGCGGCACATGAAACCAGCGCCTGAGGGCCGCCGCGGTCAGCCGCACCGTCGTCCTCACCAGCGTGGCGTCGATCGCGCGCGGGACCCGGCCGAGCGGCACGTGGCGCGTCAGGAGCACCACCCGCAGCGTGTCCGACACAAACGCCATGGCGACGTCGCGCGAGCCGGCGGCTCGAGCAAGGTACTCGGTCTGGCCCACGAAGGACGGTCGCAGCTGCCGAATCGCCCATTTGGTGACCGGCCCGGTGACGATCCCGTGGATCTGGCCGGACCGCCACAAGGCCAGCGCCGCGTCCAACGAGGCCACCGCGGCCTGCCCGGCTTGCGCCGAGGGCCGGCCAGGAACCCATCGCGCGAGCCGGCCGGCCTCGACGAACACCACGCGCTGATCCGGAAGGGCCTGGAGGGCGTCCGGGGACACCCGATGCCAGCGCGGCAGCGGCAGCCGCAGGCGCCCAGCGAGGCGTTCGAAGACCGTGTGGTCGCCGAGGAACACGAACCGCGCGCGAGCCGGCAGGCCCTGGGCGCAGACTTTCAGGATGACTTCAGGGCCGATGCCGCACGGGTCGCCGGCGGTGACCGCGAGAACAACCGGCGAGGAGGTCATGACGAAGTCGGCAGCAGCACTTCAATGTAGGCCTGGCGCCGGAGCTGCGCGATCCAGCGCGCAAACGCCGTCTCGAACTTCTGCTGGTACAGCCGCTGATAGACCGCCTGGTGCGCCTCCGTGAGGGAGAGCGCGGAGGCCGTGCGCCGCTCCTCCACGGTGATGAGGTGGTAGCCCAACCGCGTCTGGATCGGCTCGGAGCACATGCCGGGCTCCAGCGTGAACCCCGCCCCACGGTCCGCCCCTCCCGCCACGCCGGGGGGCGGGGTGAAGAGGACCCGGTCCAGCTCCGGCAACAGCTCGCCCTGCGCCACCCATCCCATGTGCCCTCCATCGGCGGCATGCGCGTCTTCCGAATAGCGCGTGGCCAGCGCCCGGAAGTCTTTTCCGGCCTGCACCTGGCGGCGGAGATCCTGGATGAGCGCCAGCGCCTTGTCCTCCGGACGGGCCTCATGGACCCGGATCAGCAGATGCGACACCCGCACGCGGTCGCCGGGTTTGGCCAGCTCGGGGTGGAGGCCGATCTCCTTGGCCACCTCCTGCGGGCTGACGGCGATGGTGGCGCGGATCTTGGCCTCAATCAAGCGCTGGACGGCGAGCTGCTCGCGCAGCTGCTCCTTCAGGCGCTCTTCAGAGATCCCCGACTCCGCCAGCGATTGCCGGAACGCCTCTTCGGAGTCGTACCGGCTGCGCAGCTGGTCGAGCCGCTTGAGGACGTCATCGCCGCCGACCGGCACCTCAAGCCGCTTCGCCTCCTGGAGGATGAGCTGATGCTGGATCAGCCGCTCCAGCGCTGCCCGTTGCAACTGTTGTGGAGCAGGCGGGTCGTCGGCCGGCGGGTCCTCCAAGAGAGACTCGAGGTGGTCGCTCAGATCGGCTTCGGTGATGACGGCGTCGTTGACGATCGCCACGATGCGGTTGGCGGTCTCCGCTGCCACCAACGGAGCCAGCCACGCCGCCAGCACACCCCACGCCGCCATCCAACCCACAGGGACCAGTCCCCTCATGGGGGTGCCTCGGCCATGAGGTCGGCGAGCGAGGCGGTCGACCGCGTCGCCGCCGCCTCGAGCGCCCCGCCGCTGCGGAGCCGTGCGACCGCCTCGCGCAGCAGCCGGCAATACAGGTCAAAGCCCACGGCGCTGATGTGGCCGGACTGCTCAATCCCCAGCAGGTTGCCGGCGCCGCGGATCTTCAGATCTTCCATGGCGATGTGGAAGCCGGAGCCCAGGGCGGTGTGCTCCACCATCGTTTCGAGCCGCTTGCGCGCCTCCGCGGTCGGCACGGTGTGCGGTGAGACCACCAGGTAGGCGTACGCCTTGCGGTCAAATCGGCCGACCCGGCCCCGCAGCTGGTACAGATCGGCCAGCCCGAACGTCTCCGCGCGATCCACGATCAGGGTGTTGGCGTTCGGGATGTCGATGCCGGATTCGATGATCGTCGTCGTCACCAGCACGTCGAGCCGCCGCTCGATGAACGCCACCATCACCGCCTCCAGCTCATCCTCCGGCATCTGGCCGTGGGCGACGCCGGTCCTCGCCTCGGGCACGAGGTGGCCGAGGCGATCCGCCACCTTGAAGATCGTCTGCACCCGGTTGTGCACCACGTACACCTGACCCTCGCGCGCCAGCTCTTGGAGGATCCACCGGCGCATCGACCGATCCTCCGGCTCCACGACCTGGGTCTCCACCGGGTGGCGGTTCTCCGGCGGGGTGGCGATGAGCGACAGGTCCCGCGCGCCGACCAGCGACAGGTACAGCGTCCGGGGGATCGGCGTCGCGGACAGGGTCAGCACGTCCAGTTGGCTGCGCCACTGCTTGAGCCGCTCCTTGTCCTGCACCCCGAAGCGCTGCTCCTCGTCGATGATGAGCAGGCCCAGCCCGCGGAACCGGACATCGCCGGAGAGCAGCCGGTGCGTGCCGATGACGACGTCGCACCGGCCTTGGGCGACGGCCTGCAGGATCACGCGCTGCTGGGCGTCGGATTGAAAGCGGGTCAGCATCTCCACCTGCACCGGAAACCCCTGCATCCGGCCGGTGAACGTCCGGAAGTGCTGGCAGGCGAGGATCGTGGTCGGCACGAGCACCGCCACCTGCTGGTGGTCGGTGACCGCCTTGAACGCCGCCCGGATCGCCACCTCGGTCTTGCCATAGCCCACATCGCCCAACAGCAGCCGGTCCATCGGGCGGGAGCGCTCCATGTCCCGCTTGACGGCCGTGGTGGCGGCCAGCTGATCCGGCGTCTCCCGATACGGGAACGCCGCCTCAAACTCGCGCTGCCACTCGTGGTCTTTCGCAAACGCATGGCCGGGCAGCGCCAGCCGCCGCGCCTGCACCTCCAACAGCCCCTTGGCGTACGCCCAGGCGCCGACATACGCGCGCAGCTTGGCGCGCTCCCAGGCCGTGCCGCCCAGCGTGTGCAGGGTCGGCTGCCGCGCGCCAAAGGCGGCGTACTTCTGGACCAGGTGGAGCTGGTCCATGGGGACGTACAGCCGGTCGCCGCCCGCGTATTCCACGCTGAGCACGTCCTGCGCGCCCTGGCTGCCCGCGATGGTGGTCTGGCCGAGGTACCGGCCGATGCCGTGATCGATGTGGACCACGTAGTCACCTGCCTGAAGATCGACGGCGGACTCGAAGGGGACGTCGACCGACGGCGTCGTGCGCACCTGGCGCGGCAGCACGACCACCATCGTGTGGCGGTCGAGCGTCTCGAGCGTGCGGGGGTTGAAGCTGCGGATGGTCGTGATGCGGTTGGCGTGCCACTCGATCCGCAGCGGCGATTCGAAGGTGGCCGGGAACAGATCGAGCACGCCCCCGCGCGCGGCAAACTGGCCGGGGTCGGCGACGTGGTCCACGCGCTGGTAGCCGAACTGGTCGAGCTGGACGATCAGCGCGTGCACCGGCTGCGTCTGGCCGACGTACACGCGACAATATTCAAGCATGGGTCACATCCGGCGAGGCGCCGTGACGCCCAGGAGGCCCAGCCCGTTCGCGAACACCTGGCGCGTGGCCCGGACCAGCGCCAGCCGGGCCGCGGAGAGGCGGCGGTCCTCGCTGATCACGCGGTGCTTCGTATAGAACACGTGGAACGTCTCCGCCAGCTTCCGCAGGTAGGTCGTGATCCCATGGGGCTCGAGGGCCGCGGCGCACAGCCGCAGCACGATCGGGTACTGGAACAGCCAGCGCATGAGCAGCCGTTCCTCCGGCTGGGTCAGCAGGGACAGGTCTGCTCTCGACATGCGCCAGGGAGTTTTCCACAGCATGGGCCCGAATCGAACCGGCGAAGTGCCTGGCACTTTTGTGAGGATGCTGCAGATGCGCGCGTGGGCGTACTGCACGTAGTAGACC
>CAZKXY010000071.1:0-4349 GCA_964556925.1 uncultured Planctomycetales bacterium
TCATCGATGAGATCGACGCGGTGGGCCGCCAGCGGTTCGCCGGCATCGGCGGCGGCCATGACGAGCGCGAGCAGACGCTCAATGCGCTGCTCGTCGAGATGGACGGCTTCGACACGCAAGAGGGCATCATTTTGTGCGCGGCGACCAACCGCCCCGACGTCTTGGATCCGGCCCTGCTGCGCCCCGGCCGGTTCGACCGGCAGGTGGTCATCAGCCTGCCGGACATCAACGGGCGGGAGGCGATCCTCAAGGTGCATACGCGGAAGATCCGGCTGGGCAAGGACGTGGATCTGAAATCGATCGCCCGGCAGACCCCGGGCTTCTCCGGCGCCGACCTGGCCAACCTGGCCAACGAGGCCGCCCTGCTGGCGGCGCGGCTGAACAAGGACGTCGTCACGGTGCAGGAGCTGGAGAAGGCGCTCGAGCGCGTCATCGCCGGGCCGGAGCGCAAGACCCGCGTGCTGAACGAGCGCGAGAAACGCATCACGGCGTTCCACGAGTCCGGCCACGCCCTCGTCGCGCTGCTGACGCCGTCCACCGACCCGGTGCACAAGGTCTCTATCATCCCGCGCGGGGCGCAGGCGCTCGGCTACACGATGCAGCTGCCGCTGGAAGACCGCTACACGATGAGCCGGAACGAGCTCATCGCGCGCATCACGGTCATGATGGGCGGGCGGGCGGCGGAGGAGATCATCTTCAGCGAGATCACCACCGGCGCACAGAACGACATCGAAACCGCCACCGACCTAGCGCGCCGAATGGTCTGCGAGTTCGGGATGAGCGACCGACTCGGCACCTTGACCTACGGCAAGCGCGAACGGCAGATGTTCCTCGGACGCGATCTCTTTGAGGAGCGCAACTACAGCGAGCAGACGGCGGTGTTGATCGACGAGGAGGTGCGGCGCCTGGTGGATTCCTGCTACCAGCGCGCGCGGCAGCTCCTCAGCGACCACCGGGAGACGCTCGATCAACTGGCCACCAGGCTGTTGGAGAAAGAAGTGCTGGACGGCGAAGAGGTCAAGCGGCTGGTGGGCCTGCCCGGCTCCAACGCGCATCCGGCCGCCCCATCGCCCGACGCCACAACACCATCAACCCCCTCCGCGTCGGCCTGACGCGTGGTGGGATGCCGCTCGCGACGCTGATCCCACGATCTCGATGTCTCGCCGTTCCTCGATCGTCCCTCGGCGTGCGACGCCGGCCCCTCGTCATGGGGGTATTGAACGTCACCCCGGACTCCTTCAGCGACGGCGGCGCCTACCTTGATCCGGCGCGGGCGGCGGCGCGCGGCGTGCAGATGGCGGAGGAGGGCGCGGATCTCATCGATGTCGGGGGCGAATCGAGCCGGCCGGGTTCCAGCCGGGTGTCCGCCGATGAGGAGCTGCGGCGCGTCCTGCCGGTCATCGAGCGGCTGGCCCGCGCGGTGCGCGTGCCGCTGTCCATCGACACCTGGAAGGCGGAGGTGGCGGCCAGGGCCTTGGAGGCCGGCGTGTCGACCGTCAATGACATCACGGCCCTGCAGGGCGATCCGCGGATGGCCGAGGTGGTGGCGCGCCGGCGCGCGGCGGTCATCCTGATGCACATGCAGGGGCGCCCTGAGACGATGCAGCAGCACCCGCGCTATCACCACGTCGTGCGTGACGTGAAGGCCTTCCTGCGTGCTGCGGCCAGGCGGGCCGAAGCTGCCGGCATCGACCGCTCGCGCATCCTCCTCGATCCGGGCTTGGGATTCGGGAAAACGGTGGCGCATACCCTCGCGTTGATGCACGCGCTGGGGGAGCTTGTGGCGCTCGGCCTGCCGGTGGTGATCGGCCCGTCGCGGAAATCGTTCATCGGCCGCACCCTCCAGGCCGACGTGGAGGATCGGCTGGCCGGGACCCTCGCGTGCGTGGCCTGGGCGCAGCGGTGCGGGGTACGCATGGTCCGGGTGCATGACGTGAAACCGGTCGTCCACCTGCTGCAGATGTTGGAGGCCATCGAGCGGAGCCCGCATGCGACTCGGCGTTAACGTGGACCATATCGCAACGGTGCGGCAGGCGCGCCGGGGCGACCGTCCCGACCCGGTGGAGGCGGCCCGCGTGTGCGAGCAGGCCGGGGCCTCCAGCATCGTCTGCCACCTGCGGGAGGATCGCCGGCACATCCAGGACGAGGATGTCAGGCGGCTGCGCCGCGCCGTGACGACCCGGCTCAACCTGGAGATGTCCATCGCCCCGGACGTTGTCGAGGCGGCGCTCGCCGTCATCCCGGACCAGGTGACGCTCGTGCCCGAGCGCCGGCAGGAGCTGACGACGGAAGGCGGGCTGGATGTGGTGAGGCTCTCGCGGAAACTCGCCCCGGTGCTCCAGGCGTTCCACGCGCGCGACATCGCCGTCAGCCTGTTTCTGGATCCGGCGCGCGAGCAGCTTGAGGCGGCCCGCGCGGCGGGCGCGCGCCTCGTCGAGCTGCATACCGGCCGGTACGCCAACGCCGCGACGGCCCGCGCGCGCTCCCAGGCGCTGGATGAGGTGGAGCGCGCCGCGCAGGCGGCTCGGGCGATGGACCTGTCGGTGGCGGCCGGCCACGGGTTGGATTATGACACCGTGCGCCCGATTGCCGCGATGCCGGCGATTGAAGAGGTCAATATCGGGTTCGCCATCGTCAGCCGCGCCCTCGACGTCGGGTTAGGACGCGCGGTGCGGGAGATGGTGGCGTTGCTGAAGCCCGAGGTGATCCATGTCCGCTAAGCGGCCGGGGCGCGTGAGCCTGCCCATTGGCTGCGGGGTCGATGTCGTGGAGCTTTCCCGCCTGCGGCAGGCGATCCGCCGCGGGGGAGAAGGGTTCCTGCGCCGGGTGTTTACTGACGACGAGCGCCGGTATGCGCAGGCGAGGCGCCGGGCGGCCCTCCTGCACCTGGCCGGTCGCTTTGCGGCGAAGGAAGCGGTGATCAAGGCGATCTCCCAACTCGATCCCCGCCGGATGCTGGCGATGCGCCAGGTGGAGATCCGCAACGACCGGCTCGGCCGGCCGCACGTCATCCTCCGCGACGGCCGCCGCCGGCGCGTGCAGGTCCACATCAGCCTCTCGCATGTCAGCTCCGTCGCGGTGGCCAGCGCCATCGCGATCAAAGCATGACCGCGACCGTCCGATTGTCCTGCGCGCCAACGGCGGGGGTGGCGCGCCTGCGGTGCGCGGCATCGCTCCGGAGGGCGGCTCACCATCTCGCCGCCCCGCGCAGACCGGGCTCCTTATTCGTCGCCCGGCGCGTGCCCAGCGCGCGGCCGGTCGCTCGGCGGCAGTCCTCGCTCGTCCCTCGCTGCGCTCGGGACACCATGCCCGCTCGGACTGCCGACGTGCCGCTCCCCGCAGGCGTCGCCTCCCCGCAGCTCGCGCGCTGCTCGTCAACCCGTCGGGCCATCGCAGGTCTGCATCAGGTGCGGGGATGACGGTTGAGCCGGGTCTGTTGCCGCCGCGGGCGCCTGACGCGCACAAAGGCGGCGCCGGGCATGCGTTTTTGCTCGCCGGCTCGGTCGGGTTCAGCGGGGCGGCGGCGCTGTGCACCATGGGCGCGCTGCGCGTTGGCGCCGGGCTCGTGACGCTGGGCCTTCCCAAGAGCCTGCACGCACCGATGGTGGAGAAGCTGACCGAGGCGATGCTGAAGGTCCTGCCGGAAACCAGGCAGGGCAGCCTGAGCCTTGCGGCGTTCCCGGAGATCCTGAGCACCATCGAGCGGATGGACGTGGTGGCGATCGGGCCGGGGCTGTCCCAGCAGCCGCAGACCAAGGATCTGGTGCGGCAGCTTCTGCCGAAGATCGTCAAGCCGCTCGTTGTCGATGCCGATGGGCTCAACGCGTTGGCGGAAGACGTGGCAGTGCTGAAGAGGCGCCACCTGCCCATGATCCTGACGCCGCATCCGGGGGAGATGGGCCGCCTGGTGAGGTTGTCGTCGGCCGACGTCCAGCGGGACCGGCAGCGGATCGCGACGTCCTTCGCCCAGCAGTACCACGTGATCGTCGTGCTCAAAGGCCACCAGACCGTGGTGGCCGGCTTCGACGGCCAGGTGTATCTCAACGACACCGGCAATCCGGGCATGGCCACGGGCGGCTCCGGCGACGTGCTCACCGGGATGATCGCCGGCTTGCTCGCGCAGAGGCTGTCGCTCGGGGACGCCGCGCGGCTGGGGGTCTACCTGCATGGGCTCGCCGGGGATCTCGCCGCCGCCGAGCGGGGCCAGATCGGCTTGATTGCCTCGGACCTCCTCGATAGAATACCGCTGGCCATCCGCCAGTACCAGCAGGGCAAACCGCCATCGCCGGTGTAGCTCAGCGGTAGAGCAGCTGTTCTGTAAACAGCGGGCCGGGGGTTCAAATCCCTCC
>CAZKXY010000072.1:0-4309 GCA_964556925.1 uncultured Planctomycetales bacterium
CTATCATGAACAATGTCGTTGAGGGGTTTGACAGCGGTTCGACAGCCGAATTTATCAGGTTCTTAGGCTACGCAACACGTTCCGGCGCTGAGGTGCAAAGTTGTTTGTACGTTGCGCTGGATCGAGGCTACCTCCCCCAAGAGCAATTTCAACGGACCTATGGTGAAGCAGAACGCGTCCGCCATTTGATTGGCGGATTTATTCGGGACCTGCGCAATACTCGTACGCCCGCACGCCTACACGTCAGCACATGACGCTTACGTTTTGGCTTTCGTTTGGCACGCTCCTCTACATCTACGCGGGCTATCCGCTGCTCGTGTGGGGCCTCGCGCGGCTGTTCGGACGCGAGCCGCGTAAAGCGGACATCACGCCGGCGGTTTCGCTCCTGTTGCCGGTCTACAACGAGGAAGCCTACATCGAGCAGAAGCTGCGCAACAGCCTAGCCCTGGACTACCCGAAGGACAAACTGGAGATCGTCGTCGCCAGCGACGGCTCGACCGACCGCACCAACGCGCTGGTGAAGCGCTTCGAGGCGCGGGGGGTGCGGTTGCTGGCCGTCTCGGACAACATCGGCAAGTCCGCGGTCCTCAGCCGCGCGGTGCCGCTGCTCCGGGCAGACATCGTGGTGTTCTCGGATGCGACGATCACGCTGGCCCCCGACGCGATCCGGCGCCTCGTGCGCAGCTTCGCGGATCCGTCGGTCGGCGCCGTCTCCGCGGCCTACCGGCTGGACCCGGCGGCGGACCTGCGCTCGCAAGGCGAGGGGCTGTACTGGCGCTACGAATCCTTCATCAAGCGCCAGGAGAGCCGGCTGCATTCCGTCATCGGCGCCCATGGGCCCTGTCATGCCATCCGCAAGCCGCTGTTTGCGCGGTTGGAGACCACGCAGATCAACGACGACTACCTCATCCCCATGCGTGTCATCACCCAGGGCTACCGCGTGGTGTACGACCCCGAGGTGGTCGTCGGAGAGCACGAGCTGGTGTCCGTGGGGGGGGAGTTCGCCCGTCGCCGGCGCATCGCCGCGGGCAACTGCCAGCAGATGGTTGCGCTGGCCCGCCTGCTCCACCCGCGGCACGGCTGGGTCGCGTTCTGCTTCTTCTCGCACAAGGTCCTGCGGACGCTGGCGCCGGCGTTCCTGATCTGCCTGCTCGTCTCGAGCGCGCGGCTGCCGGCTCCCGGCGCGGCGCTCGCGCTTGGGCTGCAGGGGCTGTTCTATGGCAGCGCCCTCGCCGGGTACGCATGCCAGCGGCGCGGCAAGACGATCCGCTGGCTCGCGCCGCCGCTCTACTTCTGCCTCGGCAACCTGGCCATGCTCGCCGGCTTGTACCGGTACTGCTTTCATCGCCATCGTCTCGTTTGGGAACGCGCCCGCTGAGCTAAAAGGTGTCAGACACTTTTCAAAGCGGGAAAGGTGTCTGACACCTTTTGATGTTCAGAAGTGCGACGGGGTGTTGCGAGGGAGCAACGGCCGGTTCAAACCTGTCACTCCACCACCTGATCAAAGAGGGCGTGGGGGAGGATGAGAGGGATATGTTGTACTTAACTCATTGTAATAAAAATAGATATAGAGAGTTACCTGGATGGGAAATCACCGGAATAATAAATAGGCAAGTTGGCATGATCCCTGCTCTCAATAGCTACTACCATGAGTGCGCTTGTGGCTGGTCTGCTCAACTGGCAGAAAGACCTCGCCACGGAGCTGCAACGGTTTCTCCTGCTGTGGCGCTACCAACATCCGGTGCCGCTGTTTGCCCTGGGATGGCGGCTGCTCCTCAAGCGGGTGGTGGATATCCTGGTGGCGCTGACAGGGATCATCGTGGCCGCACCGCTCATCGCGCTCATCGCGCTGGCGATCAAACTCGATTCCAAGGGTCCGGTGCTCTACACCCAGCGGCGGGTGGGGCGCTTCGGGGATCTCTTCCGCATGTATAAGTTCCGCACGATGCGTGTCGATGCCGAGGCGAACGGGCCGACGTGGGCGGCGGGCGATGGCGACCCCCGCCTGACCCGCTTGGGCCGGCTGCTGCGCCGGACGCATTTGGATGAGCTGCCCCAGCTGGTGAACGTGCTGACCGGCGCGATGAGCCTGGTCGGCCCCCGGCCGGAGCGGCCGATCTTTGTGGAGCAGCTGCAGCGCGAGATCACGCGATACGATGAGCGGCTGCTCGTCAAGCCCGGCATGACGGGATTGGCGCAGGTCCACTACCGGTATGACCAGTCCCTGGCCGATGTGAAGCGAAAAATCCGCTATGATTTGCTCTACGCACGGCGCCTGTGTCTGGGGCTGGATCTGCGCATTCTCCTGTGGACCGTCCTCGTGGTGGTGACGGGGCGGGGGATTCGATCGAGCCGGACACAGGCGTTGTGCTGACGCCAACGCGCGGGGCGCGCGAACGATGGAGAAGGGAGGGGGAGTGGAGCCAATGATGCGTGCAGCAGTTCGGGTGAGCGTGCTGGTGGCAGGGGCAGTGGCCGCGGGGCTCCTCACCTCCGGGTGCAAGACCAGCGGGTCCGGCGGCGGGTTCAGCAGCTTCGGGTCCTCGTTCAGCGGAAGCGGCAGCGAGGTCATCCTGTCGACGGGCGGCGGCCAAGTGGCTGATTTCGAGATTTCGCCGGCGACCGTGGCCCATCCTGAGCCGGCCAGCGTTGCGTTATTTGGGGGCGGCCTGGTCGGTCTGGCGGCGTGGCGGCGGCGAAAGTCGCGCGCGACGTCCTGACAGCCACGAGCCACGATCGTCCGCACATGGGCGCGGCATTGCGAGTGTCTCTCCGATGGGGGCTCGGTGGGCTGCCGCTGGCGGCCGCCTTCGCCTACCTCTTCTGGCCCACCTTTCACTGGATGGCCGCGCGGTTTGACCGCGCGGACGCCTTCTACTCGCACGGGTGGCTCATCCCGCTGGCCAGCGCGTGGCTGATGTGGGCGCGCCGGGAGTCGCTGAGCCGGCTCACCCCGCGGCCCAGCCACGCCGGGCTGGCGCTCCTGATGCCGTGCGCCGCGGTGCATGTCCTGGCGAGCTGGTGGAGCATCAACGTGGTCTCCGGCTTCGCCATGGTGGGGGCGGTCTGGGGCCTGGTGTGGACGCTCTGGGGAGGCCAGGTGCTGTGGGCGCTGCGGGCTCCGCTGGCGTTTTTGCTCTTCATGGTGCCGCTGCCCAGCGTCTTGCTCATTGCCGTCAGCTTCAAGATGAAGCTCGCGGCCGCCGCCGCGGTGACGACGCTGCTCCATCTGGTCGGCGTGCCGGCCGCCCAGGCCGGCTCCATGATCCGGGTGCCGGGCCTGTCGATCATCGTGGATGATACCTGCAGCGGGCTGCGGTCGCTCATCAGCCTCGTGGCGCTGGCCACGCTGTGGGCCGCCCTGATGCCTGCCTGCCTGCCAGAGGCAGGCGCAGGCAGGCCTGCTTCGGCGACGTGGCGGCAGCGCCTGACGATCGTCGCGGCGTCGATCCCCATCGCCCTCCTGGCGAACATCGTCCGGATCCTGGTCCTCGTGTTGCTCGGCGTCTTCTACGGCCCGCAGGCCGCCGAGGGCTTCATCCATTATGGCTCCGGCGTGGTGGTGTTCGGCCTGGCGCTGCTCGCCCTGACGTGGCTGAGCCGCGTGATGCTCCGGAGGTCCGCATGACGGCGCGTCCGGCGCTCATCGCGTTGCTGGTCCTGGTGGGGTTCGGCCGGATCCTCTGGACGGGCGAGGCGCCGACGAAAGCGCAGCAGCTCACCGGCGTGCCGGCACAGGTCGGCCTGTGGGTCGGCACGCCGCTCGAGGTGGCGGAGTTGGAGCAGCGGGTGCTGGAAGGCGGCGACCTTCGGGTGATGGAATACCGGATGGGCGAGGAGCCGCCGGTGTGGCTGGCGCTCGAAGGCGGGATCGGCAAGCGCGCTTCGTTCCATCCCCCGGAGATCTGCTACGTCGGGAGCGAGTTTGAGATCCTTGAGCGCGAGCCGATGACCTTCATCGCCGGCGGCGCGCCCCGCCGGCTCATGCGCCTGGTGATCTCCCGGAACGACAAGCCGTATGAGGCCTGGTACTGGTTCACGGCGGATGATCGGATGACCCACAACTACTACCAGCAGCAGCTGTGGCTGGTGCTGGACGCCATCCGCGGCAAGCGCACCTTCGGCACGCTGGTGCGGATCTCCACTCCCGCCGACTCGCCTGAAGCGACCTATCGCCGGCTCCTCGCGTTCCTGAGCTCGTACACGGAACGTCCCGCCATTCGAGTTGCGCAGCTGGCCGGGGCCGGGGGATGATCCAAGACTCCAGACACGCCCCGCTGTCGATCAAGCCGCTGTCGATCAAGCCGCT
>CAZKXY010000073.1:0-3955 GCA_964556925.1 uncultured Planctomycetales bacterium
TGGAGCATCGGCTCCATCACCAGCGGGCTCCCTCCAGGCAGGCCATCTTGCGCCTTATGCTACGGGCGGCCTGGGGGGCGTTCTCTGACCTGGCTCATCAACACAGCGGCAGGATACCATGGACGGGTTGGCGGCACAAGTTCCGACGTCTGGAAAAGGTGTCAGACACCTTTCAAAGCGGGAAAAGTGTCTGACACCTTTTGCATGAACGGCGCCAACTGGCGCAGCAGCTCCTGCACCTCCATGCCGTGCCGCCAGGCCACCTCGTCCAGGCAATTGCACCCCTCGATCGGCACGCTGATGAAGAGCCGTTCAAAGACCATCCGGCTCTGCGGGAACTGCTGGATGACCCGGTTCACCGTCATGTCCTCGGGCAATGGCGCCTCAGGCATCGCCGGCAGCGTTGTCGGGCCGGCCAGGACGCGCGCGAACTGTGGAAAGAGCACCTGTTCCTCCTCCGCCATGTGACGGCGCAGCCCTTGAATGATCTGCGTCAAGACGGGGCGGACCGACTCCAGCGACTGCGTGGCCTCAGACCCGAACAACCGATTGAGGGTGCGCAGGTGCCCGGGTTCATCCCGGTGCTCGAGGGCAATGCGGCCCAGCATCTGGGGATCAAGCGCGTTCCGCCCAGACGCGATGAGATCCTCCTCACGCCGGATATGGTGCTGCAGTTGCCGCGACAGCGTGAAGCACACTTCGCGCAGCACGAACCACGTCTCCGGCCCCATGCGCAGCGCCGCCTCCAGGACATTGAGCTTGGCCCGCAGGAGGGTGTGGTCTCGCTTGAGGCGTTCGATCGGGTCCATGGGCGACCTCCCGGATGGGCGCGCGCCGGCCCTCCATCGGCTTCCACGATCCCTGGCCGCGCCGCGTTGCGCGATGACCCCATTCAGAGAGCCGCACGGCCGTTGGTCACCGTCGCCGCGAGGGCGGTCAACGCGCGCAGGTTGTGGATGGTCAGTTGCCCTCGGCGCCCCCTGACGACGCCGCGTCGCTTCAGGGTCCGCACCGCACGGATGGCGCTGTCCGTCGTCGTCCAGGACATCTGCGCCAGCTCGCGGTGCGTCACGGGGATGGTCGCGCCGAACTGGTCGCGCAGGCGCAGGATCGTCCGCACGACCCGTTGCGGGACCGGCTCGGCCATCGTCCCGTAGTACTCGGCGATGCGCCGGAGGCGCTCCGCGAACAGGTGCAGGACGGTATAGGTAAACGCCGGCTCCTCGTTCAAGGCGCGGTTGAACCGCTCAGCAGGGATCCGCAGCAGACGGCAGTCGCTGCCGGCGATGCCGGTGGCGGTGTACGTCCCGGGGGCGATCGCGGAGATGCCGCAGAGGACCTCGCGGGGCGTGATCGTGAACAGCACCACGCTGCGCGTCTCCAGGGACGGCCCCGGGCGCGGACCAGATGCACCCATCCGCGCAAGACCGCCCACACCGCGTCCGCCGGATCGCTCTGCCGAAAGACCGCCTGGCCCCGCGCCACCCGCTGCTCTTGCGAAGCGGCCAGCAGCCATGCCACGCGGGCGGCGGACAGATGGCGAAAGAGCGGCAGGTGTTGTTGCAGCAGTCGCACCCGCACCATGCCCGCAGTGTACCCCCCCACGCGTGCGACGGTCTATGACGCAGATCAGGGTATCGGGTGCTGTCGAGACGGTCCTAGCCGGAGGGAGTGGCCGCGGGGCGAATCCAGCGTTTGCCCGGCGGCTGTGGAGGCGGGTGGCCCGGCCTCCGCCTCCGGGCAAACGCTGCTGAGCCACGCGGCCAGCTCCCGCCGGCCAGGGCGCCGGGCTGACGAGCTGGAGCACGTCAGACCACCGTTTTGGAAACGGCGCTAGGAATGCGCCAGGCGGGAGAGCTCGCCCGGCTTGACGATCGTGGTGGAGCCGCGGGACGACTTGAGGACCCCCTGCTTTTTGAGCTGGCTGAGGACGCGGATGGTTGTTTCCACCGTCGTGCTGGCGAGGTCGGCCAGCTCGTGCTTGGTGAGCGGGATCGTCGAGCCGAACTTCTTCGAGAGCGTCACCAGCGCCTGCGCCAGCCGTCGCTCGACCGAGTCGTAGACCATGCAGCTTTTGTCTTCCACCTGCCGCAGCCGGTCGCAGAACAGGCAGAGGGACGCGTGGAGGAAGCTCGGGTTCTTCTCCAGCAAGTCGTGGAAGGCGCCCGTCGGGATGCGCACCACGACGGCGTCCGCCGCCGCCACCGCATCCACCGGGTAAGGCTGCTGATCCAGCGCCGGCAGGCAGCAGAACGTCTCGCCCGGCGTCATGACGCAGGTCGTGGAGGCCTGCCCGCCGTCCAGGAACTTCATCAAGTGGACCCGGCCTTCCTTGACGATGCACACGCTGTCGGCGACCTCCCCCTCGCGGAAGATCGTCTGGCCCTTGGCGTACCGCTTCTCCCTGGACACGGAGGCGAGACGCTGCCGCTCGGCGGGCGACAGGCGCTTGAACAACTCCACGCTGGCCAGGAATCGCTCGATCATCGTCGCAGCCCCCGAGTCGAGAATACCCCTTTGGGCTGCCGCAGGTCAAGCGGAACGAGAGGAGGGATGAAAACCCCCCTGGACCCGCCACGTCCTTGAGACTGCCACCGATGCTTCGGCGGATCCAGGGGTCAACTATCTCCCAGGGAGGTTCGCGCACCCCGACTCCCTGGGCGGGACCTCGTGTTCGCTGCCACGGCGGATGGTCGCCCGCGCCTGCCACCCCCCGTTCCCACGCTACCGTATCACGAGCCGCTGAGGGCTTCGATGATCTGGCTCAGGGAGACCTCACCCACCCCAGACCCCAGGCGGCTCAACCGGCTGCTCGCTGGGCGGCACCCGATCGGGCTGTGGCTCCACGATGACCTCGAGATCGTGCTGGAGCGCGCGGGCCAGACCCTGCCGGATCAGGGCCCCCAGCCCCATCATGATCATCGGCGCGGGCCAGTCGGACTCGCGGATGAGCCGACGGAGCGTCGTCGCCCCGTGGCGCTCCAGGTAGGTCAAGAGGTCGCCTTCCACCAGCCCCAGTGACGTCATGAGCGACGACCGACTGGCGCCCGGCATCCCTGTCGTCCCATGCACCGCCGTCTGATCGGCCATGTCCCCACCTCCTGCGGTCACGCCCCAGGTCCGCGTCGCGCGACCGGCCCTCGGGATCCGGCCTCGCGCACCGCCGCCGGGACGTCCTGGGCAAACTGCTGGAAATTCTCCTCGAATTGCGCAGCAAGCTCTTTCGCCTTCGCGTCGTAGGCATTCGAACTGACCCAGCTGGCCCGCGGATCCAGCACCTCGTCCGGCACGCCGGGACAGCGCGTCACCGTGGCGAAGCCAAACAGCGGATCCGGCCGGGTGGGCGCTTCGGCCAGCGCCCCGCGCAGGGCCGCCTCCACCATCGCGCGCGTGTCGCTGATCTTGATGCGGTTGCCCACGCCGTACGGCCCGCCGGTCCAGCCGGTGCTGATGAGCCAGCAGGCCACCTGGTGCCTGGCGATCTTCTCGCCCAGCAGGTCCGCATAGACGCTCGGGCGCAGCGCCATGAACGGCGCGCCGAAGCAGGCGCTGAACGTCGCCCTGGGCTCGGTGATCCCCCGCTCGGTGCCCGCGACCTTGGCCGTGTAGCCGGACAGGAAGTGGTACATCGCCTGCTCCCGCGTGAGCTTCGCGATCGGCGGCATGACCCCGAACGCGTCGCAGGTCAGCATGATGATGTTCGCGGGATGCGCGGCCATGCGGGTCGCGCTGGCGTTGGGGATGAAGGTGATGGGGTACGAGCCGCGCGTGTTCTCCGTGAGCGAGTCATCGTTCAGGTCGAGCCAGCGGCTGGCCGGATCCATCAGGACGTTTTCCAGGACCGTCCCGAAGCGGCGGGTGGTGGCGTAGATTTCCGGCTCCGCCTCCGGGGAGAGCCGAATCATCTTCGCGTAGCAGCCGGCCTCGAAGTTGAAGACCCCGCGATCGCTCCAGC
>CAZKXY010000074.1:0-3843 GCA_964556925.1 uncultured Planctomycetales bacterium
AACCGGATCGAGATCGGCGAGGCGACGAACATCCAGGACGGCTCGATCCTGCACGTGGACGACGGCTGCCCCTGCCTGATCGCGGATCACGTGCACGTCGGCCACCACGTCAACCTGCACGGCTGCGTGGTGGAGCGGGGGGCGATGATCGGCATCGGGGCGATCGTCTTAAGCGGCGCCCGCGTGGGCGCTGGCGCGATCGTGGGCGCGGGCAGCGTCGTGCTGGAAGGCACGACGGTCCCGCCGCGGACGCTGGTGGTGGGCGCGCCGGCGCGCGTCGTGCGGCCGGTCACCCGCGGCGAGCTCGCCTACATCTGCCGCTGGGTCGCCAAGTACGTCCGCCTCGCCTCCGCCTACAAATAGGGGACGCTTCTATTTTCCGCGCTCCCCCCGATTGAGAAAATAGGGACCGTTTCTATTTTCCTGTCGTTTGCGGGTGGGAAAATAGAAGCGGTCCCAATTTTTACCTGTTTACTCGCCGAGGAGGTGGATGAGGTAGGAGCGGGTGCGGGGGCGGACGTCGAAGTCGATCAGGACGATCTGCTGCCAGGTGCCGAGTTGCAGCCGGCCATCCACGATCGGCACGGTGAGGGATGGGCCGATGAACGACGCGCGCAGGTGCGAGAAGCCGTTGTCATCTCCGCCGGATTCGTGGTGCGCATAGCGCAGGGTTTCCGGAAACAGCCGCCGCACCGCCTCCTTGAGATCCCGCACCAGCCCCGGCTCATACTCGATCGTCGTCACGCCTGCCGTGGAGCCGGTGACAAACACCGTCGCCAGCCCCTGCCGGATCTTCGCGCGGCCCACCGCCTGCTGCACCGCCTCCGTGATATCGACGCAGTCGTCCCGTCCCCTCGTCCTGAGTTCTTGCGTGACGCTTATGATCGTCATTGAAACGTGCGGAGGGGGGGAGTTGAACCCCCATGGCCTTGCGGCCATCGGCTCCTGAGGCCGACGCGTCTGCCAGTTCCGCCACCTCCGCAAGAGCCCTCAGTATAGTCAGCCGTCCACGTTGGGTCAATGTGGCGCGTGGTATAATCATCCCCCGATGATGAAGATTGGACTGACGTACGACCTCCAAACGAATCCGGCAGATGAGCGGCAGGTGGAGTTTGATCCGCCGGCGACGATCCAGGTGTTGACGCAGGCGCTTCAAGTGCTGGGCTGCCAGGTCGTGCCGCTGGGCAACGCGGGCGATCTGCTGCGCGAGCCCCGCCGGCTCGATGGGATCGAGCTCGTGTTCAACCTCGCGGAGGGCGGCCACGGCCGCTGCCGCGAGGCCTGGGTGCCGACGCTGCTGGAGCTTGCCGGCGTCCCGTACGTGGGCTCGGATCCGCTCGCCCTCATGATCGGGCTGGACAAGGTGGTGGCCAAGCGGCTCGCAGTAGCCGAGGGGATCGCCACGCCGCGCTGGATCGCCATCGAGCGCCCCGCCTCGCTCCCAGCGACCACCTCGCTTGCGTTTCCGCTCATCGTGAAGCCCCGCTCTCAAGGCTCGGGGCGGGGCATCGACGCGCGCGCGGTGGTTGCCGATTCGTCGCAGCTAGACGCGCGCGTCCGATGGCTGTCTGAGCGGTTGCCCGAGCCGATTCTCATCGAGGAGTTCATCCCCCGCGGCGAGCTCACCATCTTCGTGATCGGCAACGCGCCGCCGGTCGCCTATCCGGCCATCCAGCGGCCGATTGATCCGGACAGCCGCCTCTCCTGCCACGTGATCGCGCCTGCGCCATCCGTCTGGGAATGCCCCGTCACGCTGGACGAGGCGATCGACGCGCAGGCGCGCCGTCTCGCCCTGACGATGTTCAAGGCGACGACCTGCCGCGACATGGCCCGCGTAGACCTGAGGGTGGACGCGCGCGGCACGCTCTGGTTTCTCGAGATCAACCCGCTGCCCACCGTCGACCCCGGTGGCAGCCTGGGCTTGCTGGCGGAATACCTCGGCACCACCTACGCCGCGCTGATCAGCCGGATCCTCGAGGCCGCCTGCCGCCGCCTCCATCTGCCCGTCTTCGCGCATGGCTAACTCGCGCGTCTACGACTACCCCGAGTACTACGCGCTCGGCTACCGGTGGAACACCGAGGCGGAGTGCGACTTCATCGAGGCCTGCCGCGCCACCTTCGGCCCCGGCCTGAAGACACGCGCGTTGGACATCGGCTGCGGCAGCGGCCGGCACATGGCGGCGCTGGCCACGCGCCGGTATGAGGTCGCCGGCATCGACCTTTCGCCCACGATGGTGGACTATGTGAACGCGCAGGCCGCCGCGTCGCGCCTGTCGATGCGCGCGGCGGTCGGCGACCTGCGGCGCCTGGCGCTCACCGGCACCTTCGACCTCGCGTACTGCTTCATGGACACCTTCCGCTTCCTGCTCACCAACGAGGACATCCACGCGCACCTGCGCGCCGTCGCCGCGCATCTGGCCCCCGGCGGCCTGTACCTGCTGGATTTCTGGGTGCCGGTCCAGTGGGACCAGATCGGCAACGAGTTCCACCAGTGGGAGCAGACCGAGGGCGAGACGACCGTGCGCGTCTTTTACCTGCAGCATCCGGAGTCGGTAGATCCGGTCACGCAAACCTTCGAGGATGAGCTGGTCTTCGAAATCCGCAAGGGCGGAGCGAGCCAAGAGATCCGCGGTGGGCGCACCCGCACGCGCCTGCTCATGCCGCAAGAGTTCGCCGCCCTCGTCGACGGGTCCGGCGCCTTCGAGCTGGCCGGCACCTACGGCGACTTCGACCTAGCCAAGCCCTTCCGCCGCGACTCGCTGACCTGGCGCATGATCAGCGTCCTCAAGCAGCGGTGAGCGATGCCCGCCCGGCGCGAGCCGACCACCACGACGTTCGCCACCAACCACAAGGCCCGCCGGGACTACGACATCCTCGAAACGCACGAAGCCGGCATTGCCCTCACCGGCACCGAGGTCAAGTCGATCCGGCAGCATAAGGCCAGCCTCGACGACAGCTTCGCCCGCATTGATGGGGCGGAGCTCTTCCTGTATAATATGCACGTCAGCCCATACGCCCAGGGCGGGCGGTTCAACGTCGAGCCGGCTCGGGCGCGCAAGCTGCTCATGCACCGGCGGGAGATCGACCGGCTCGCCGGGTTCCTGACGCAGAAACGGATGACGCTCGTTCCGCTGCGGCTCTACCAGCAGCACGGGATCGTCAAGGTGGAGCTGGCGGTCGGGAGGGGCAAGCGGATCTTTGAAAAGCGCGACCGGATCCGCGAGCGCGAGCTGGATCGGGAGCTGCGCCGCGCGATGCGCAAAGATCCTCGACGGTCGCGGTCATGAGATGGGGGCGAACAGGATCGATTCGGACCTGTGAGCTGTGAGGGGCATGCCGAGGTGGTCAGGAGGCCTCGTAAAACACCTGACAGCGTCACAAGTGCCAACTACAACCCTGTAGCAGAAGCGGAAGCTCTCGCTTCTGAGGCACTCCAAGCCGTCGCCTAAGTTTCTGAGGTGACGCCGTCGCTCGGTCAGCCTGCGGGCCAGGCGGCGAATCCAGGCAGGCTGGCCCGGTTGAGGCGACTGGCAGCCGGGCGAGAGCCTAACAGCCGCTCGATCCCGCCGCGCGCGCTCCACACGCGGGGCGGGATGACCGCTCGATGTGGGGCTACGCATGTAGAGGGCTCACGGCGCTCGATCCGAAGACGCGGGTGCAATTCCCGCCGCCTCCACCAGTTTGACCATTTCGCACCCTGGTGCTCGTTCAAGAGCGCCAGGGTGTTGATGTTTGTATGGGCCACGTAGTAGGGCTTGAACGTGTAGCCTTCCTCGGCCATGACGTGGTACGGGTCGGCCGCCTGGTCCGTGATCGGCTCAAGTCGGACCGTGCCTAAGAGCT
>CAZKXY010000075.1:0-3835 GCA_964556925.1 uncultured Planctomycetales bacterium
GCTCATGTTCTCAATGAGGCCGAGGATGGGCGCGTTGAGCTTCCGGAACATCACGATCGCCTTCTGGGCGACGTTGAGCGCCACGTCCTGCGGCGTCGAGACGATCACGGCGCCGGCGATCGGAATCGATTGGCACAGGGACAGGGTCACGTCACCGGTTCCCGGGGGGCTATCGACCAGGAGATAATCCAGCTCCCCCCACAAGACGCCGCCGAGGAATTGCTGGACGGTCTTATGCAGCATCGGCCCCCGCCAGATGACCGCCTCGTCGGGCTTCATGAAGAAGCCCATGGAGATCACCTTCAGGCCGTCTTGCTCGACTGGCGTGATGCGGTTCTGCTCATCCACCTCCGGCTGCGCGCGCACCCCCAGGATCGTCGGGATGCTCGGCCCGTAGACGTCTGCGTCCAGCAGGCCAACGCGGGCGCCGGTTCTCGCCAGCGCCAGCGCGAGGTTCGCGCTCACGGTGGATTTGCCCACCCCGCCCTTGCCGCTGGCGATCGGGATGACGTTCTTGATGGTGGGCACCCGCGACCCGGCGGGCGGCGGGGCGATGGCGCGGCGCACCTGCGAGGTCATGCCGATTTCAACGGACGCCACCCCGGGAATCGCCAAGACGGCCTTGCGCGCCTCATCTCGCATGAGCTCGCGCACCGGGCAGGCCGGCGTCGTCAGCTCGATCTGAAACGCCACCCGCCCGCCGTCGATCGTCAGGTGCTTCACGAACCCCAGCGAGACGAGGTCCCGCCGCAGATCCGGATCCTGCACGGTCTTCAGGGCGTTCAGCACTTGATCCGTCGTCACGGCCATGATGGGTGAGAGGCACACCTGACGTTCGTCGCTCAGGGCTCTGGGCTGCGGGCTCTGGGCAACTGCCCCGAGCCCCGAACCCTGAGCCCGGAGCGACGGGAGGTCGTGCTGTTGTGAGTCAGCCTTCTTTGGCGCTGACGAACTGCTCGAGCTTGGCGCCCGCGCCGCGCGGGACGACCACCCAGAAGAGCTCCTGGGCGTCGTCCCAGTCCGTGAGGAGGTCCAGGGCGATGTTGCTCTTCGTCGCCACGAAATGGCGCTCGAGCAGCGTCCGCGCGTTGTCGAGGTCGTCCGCGTCCTCCAGCCGCGAAAGCTCCACGAGCTCGAGGTTGACGCGCTTCTCGAAGACGCGCTCGCGATCCAGCACGTAGGCGCGGCCGCCGGTCATCCCGGCGCCGAAGTTCCGGCCGGTCTCGCCCAAAATGAGCGCGATGCCGCCGGTCATGTACTCGCAGCCGTGGTCGCCCAGCCCCTCGACCACCGCGAAGGCCCCGGAGTTGCGCACGCCGAAGCGCTCGCCCGCGCGCCCGGCCGCGTAGAGCACGCCGCCGGTCGCCCCGTACAGGCAGGTGTTGCCGATGATCGTGTTCTGGTGCCAGACGAACGGCGACTCATCCGGCGGCCGGATGATCAGCTCGCCGCCGCCCATGCCCTTGCCCACGTAGTCGTTGGCCTCGCCGATCAGCGTCAAGCGCATCCCGTTGCTGCAGAAGGCGCCGAAGCTCTGCCCGGCGACGCCGGTCAGCGTCACGTCGATCGTCGCGGTCGGCAGCCCCTTGTCGCCGTAGCGCTTCGCGATCTCGCCGGAGATGCGCGCGCCGATCGCCCGGTGGATGTTCCGCACCGGGTAGCGCAGCGCGACCTTGCCCTTCCCCTCCAGCGCCGGCGCCGCGTCCTTGAGAATCTGCAGGTCGAGCGGCTCCTCGTGGATGAAGTCGTTGCGCGGCATCGTGTGGTGCCGCGGCCCTTCGTCGATCCGGGTCAGCAGGAAGTCCAGGGTCACCGTCGCCGCCTTCTCGTGCAGCGGCACGTCGCGCCGCGCCAGCAGGTCCGTCCGGCCGATCAGCTCCTCCAGCGTGCGCGCGCCGAGGGCGGCCAGGGACTCGCGCAGCTCCTGCGCGACGAAGCGCATGTAGTTGACGACCATGATGACCTTGCCGGTGAAGCGCTCGCGCAGCTTCGGATCCTGCGTGGCCACGCCCACCGGGCAGGTGTTGAGGTGGCACTGGCGGGTCATCACGCAGCCGGTCGCCACGACCGCGGCCGTCCCGAAGCCGAACTCCTCGGCGCCGAAGACCGCGGCCAGCAGCACGTCGCGGCCGGTCTTCATCCCGCCGTCGGTGCGCACGAGGATCCGCTCGCGCAGCCCGTTCAGCCGCAGCGTCTGCTGCGTTTCGGCCAGCCCCAGCTCCCACGGCAGCCCCGCGTTCTTGATGGAGCTCAAGGGGCTGGCGCCGGTGCCCCCGTCCGAGCCGGAGATCAGCACCGTGTCCGCGTGGGCCTTCGCCACGCCGGCCGCGATCGTGCCCACCCCGGCCTCCGCGACCAGCTTCACGTTCACCCGCGCCCCGGGGTTGATCGTCTTCAGGTCGTAGATGAGCTGCTTCAGATCCTCGATCGAGTAGATGTCGTGGTGCGGCGGCGGCGAGATGAGCGAGATGCCCGGAATGGTATGCCGCACGCGCGCGATATCCTCGGAGACCTTGTGGCCCGGCAGCTGCCCGCCCTCGCCGGGCTTGGAGCCCTGGGCCATCTTGATCTCAAGCTCCTTCGCCGACATCAGGTATGCCGGGGTGACGCCGAACCGGCCGGAGGCGACCTGCTTGATCGCGGAGTTTTTGTTCTCGTCCGGCTTGGCGGGATGGTAGCGCGCCGGATCCTCTCCGCCCTCGCCCGAGCCGGACTTGCCGCCGAGGAGGTTCATCGCCATCGCGATCGTCTCGTGGGCCTCCCGCGACAGCGCCCCGTAGGAGATGCTGGCGGTGGCGAACCGCTTCGTGATCGCCTCGACCGGCTCCACCTCGTCGAGCGGCACCGGCGGGCCCAGCGGTGTGACGTCCAAGAGATCCCGCAGCGTCGTCACCGGTCGGGTGTTGACCGCCTCCGCGTACCGCTTGTAGACCGCGTAGTCGCCGGTTTTGATCGCCTGCTGCAGGTAGCGCACCATCTCCGGGTTGAACGCGTGGTACTCGCCGTCGCGGCGATACCTGTAGAACCCGCCCGCCTCCAGCGCGAGCGGCGCCGGCGCCTGGTAGGCGCGCTGGTGCGGGATCAGCGCATCCTGAGCGAGCTGCTCGTAGGTGACGCCGCCGATGCGCGACGGGGTGCCGGGGAAGCACTCGTCGATGAGCTCCTTCGCGATCCCCAGCGCCTCGAAGATCTGCGCGCCGCGGTAGCTGCCGACGGTGGAGATGCCCATCTTCGACATGATCTTCAGGACCCCCTGGTCCACCGCCTGCTTGAAGTGGGCCATGGCCTGCTCGAAGGTCTGCTCGCCCAGCCGGCCGGCCTGATGCAGCGCCTTCAGCGTCTGGAAGGCGAGGTAGGGGTACACCGCCGAGGCCCCGTAGCCGATCAGGCACGCAAGCTGGTGCACGTCGTGCGCGTCGCCGGCCTCGATCGCGATCGAGGCCTTCATCCGCTTGCCGCAGCGGATCAGGTGGTGGTGCACCGCCGCGGTCGCCAACAGCGACGGGATCGGCGCGTGGGCCTCATCGACGCCGCGGTCGCTCAGGATGAGAATCGTGGCCCCGGCCTCGACGGCTTTGACCGCCTGCTCGCGCACGCGCGCCACCGCGGGCCGCAACCCCGCCGGCCCCTGCGCGACCTCGAACAGCGTGGAGATCGTCTTCGCCTTCAGGTCGCGCCGGCGCAGCGAGCGGATCGCGGCGAACGCCTGCGGCGACAGCAGGGGGCTCGTCGTCAACAGCACCGGCTTGGCCGCCGGCCCCTCCTCCAGCGGGTTGGGCCGCGCGCCCAGCACCGTGTTCAGCGACATGACCAGCTCCTCGCGGATCGGGTCGAT
>CAZKXY010000076.1:0-3329 GCA_964556925.1 uncultured Planctomycetales bacterium
CAGTCCGCGTCTCATGTTGACCTCCTTAGTGTGATCGCGTTGGGAGGAGCGCGGATTAAAAAAGCCGGCCTGCCCACATTCGGCAGCCCGGCTATCCTCAGGGGACCCGAAGCGTTGCGACCTCGCCTCGCGGCGAGTGTGCCCTTCTCGTACTTACAACCCTACCTGATGCCAGATCGCCCTGTCAAGGGACGGTTGGACCCCAGCCACCAGGACGAAGATGGCGGTCAGGACGATGACGAGGCCAGCGAGGGCGTGCGCGTAGCGCTCCATCCAGGGGGCGTGGATCAGGCGCAGCCCCGCGTAGCTGAGGGTGCTCTGCCCGACGATCATCGCTACCGTCACCAGGGAAAAGACCAGGCTGATGGCCCAGACGGTCGCCATCCCGGCCTGGGAGGCTACGAACATGAGCGGGATGAGCGGATCGCAGGGGCCGAAGACCAGGATCGCGAACAGCATCCAGACGCGCTTCGCGGCGTAGGCCTTCGCCACCTCCTGCACCGAGACGTGCGGATGGTGATGCTGGGCGTGCTTGAAGCCCCAGAGCGCGTACGCGACCCCGAATCCGATGAGGAGCCAGATCCCGATGCCGCCGCGCCACGCCTCCGCTCCCTGCCGGTGGATTGCCAGCCCCGCCCAGAGGCCGAGCAGGCCGAGCAGTCCTTCCGCAGGCTCCAGCGGCAAGGGGCCCATAACAGTCCCGGTACCAGGTACCATTTCGCCACGCGTCCCATCATAAGCGAAATGGTACCTGGTACCGAATTGTTAGCCGGTGTGGCGCATGCCGGCCGCGATGCCGTTGATGGTCAGGGCCAGAGCCCGGTCGAGCGCCTTCCGGGCGCGGGCAGTTGCCGCCGTCCGTCGCTGACGCAGGAACCGCGCCTGGAGCAGGCTGATCGGGTCCACGTAGGGGTTGCGCAGCCGGATCGCATTCTGGAGGACATAGTGGGCATCCAGCAGCTCCCGCTCACCGGTGATCGCCAGCACCGCCTGGCGCGACCGCGCGTACTCCCCTTCGAGCTCGGCGAAGATCCGCCGGCCGAGCGCGGGGGGGCGGACCAGCGCGGCGTACTGCGCGGCGATCCGCAGGTCCGCCATCCCCAGGCTCATCTGGATGAAGTCCACCATGACGTGGAACCACGGGAACCGCGCGTACATCTCCCGCAGGACGGCGAGCCCCTCCCGATGGGTCCGGGTGAACTGCCCGACGGCCGATCCAAACGGGAACCACCCGGGCAGCAGGTGCCGGCTCTGCACCCAGCTGAAGACCCAGGGGATGGCGCGCAAGTCGGCGATCGTCCGCCCTGCCTGCGCCGCGCTCGTGCGAGATCGCCTACTCGGCGCGGCAGGCAGGGACGCGGTGCGCCTGGCAGGCCGTGAGCCGATGCGGAACTCGCTGATCGCGTCGATCGGCGTGGCCTGCTCGAAGTAGCTGACGAACGCCGCATCCTCATAGATCACCTGGTGGTAGCGGCGCCACGCCGCCTGCGAGAGCTCTTCGACCGCCGCCTCCCACACGTCCATCTTGGCCGGCGCCGTGGCGGAGATCAGGCTCGCCTCCAGCACAGCGGAGAGCACCAGCTCCAGGTTGCGCATGGCCATCAGCGGGTTGGCGTACTTGGCCGCAATGACCTCGCCCTGCTCGGTGATCTTGATCCGACCCTCGATGGTCCCCCGCGGCTGCGCCAGGATCGCCTGGTGCAGCGGTCCCCCGCCCCGCCCGATGGTGCCGCCGCGGCCGTGGAAGAGCTGCAGGCGCACGCGGTGGGCCCTGGCCAAGGCGTGCAGCCGGCGCTGCGCCTGGTGCAGCTCCCAGTTGGCCGGGAAGAAGCCGCCGTCTTTGTTGGAATCCGAGTAGCCGAGCATGATCTGCTGGCAGTTGCCGCGCGCGGCGAGCTGCTGCCGGTAGATCGGATGCCGGAACAGGCTGCCCATGACCTCGTGCGAGCGGCGCAGGTCGTCGAGGCCCTCGAAGAGCGGGATGATGTGCGCGCCGCTCCACCAGCCGCGGGTCGTGCGCCGGAACAGATCCGCTTGCCGGAAGAACCACAGGACGGTGAGCACATCGCTCGCCTCGTGCGTCATGCTGATGATGTAGCCGTCGATCGCCTCGGCATCCACATGCTCGAGATGCTCGGTCATCACCTGGAAGGTTTGGACGACCTCCCGGGTGGCGGGCGAACAGCCCTTCAGCAGTTCGAGGTACCGCGGCTGGCTCAGGAGCTGGTCGAGCAGCGCCCGGCGCTCGGACTCGGCCATGACCCGCAGGTCACCGTCGGAGAGCCCATGGAGCCGCACGAGCTCGGCGAAGGCCTCGAGGTGGCGCTGGCTGTGCTCGCGCACGTCCAGCTTGGCAAACACGAAGCCGAAGAGGCCCACCTGCAGGGTGAGCCGGGCGACCTCGCGGTCGGCGATGGCGTCGGCCCGGTGGGCCTTCAGGCTGCGCTGGATCAGCAGCAGCTCCCGCCGCAGCTCCTGGTCGCTGCCGTAGCCGCCCTCCGACTCGGAGGGATACCGGAACATCTGCCGCAGCCGGTGGCTCATCACCTCGAGCTTCTGCCGGTAGGGCTGGTGCGGAAACTTCGCATCCAGCGACTCGACCAGCGCCGGGAAGCTGCGCCGGTCATTGGCGAGGGACCGGCGGAACGCCGGCGGCATCCGGCAGAGCTGATCCGAGTGGGTGAGCGGCTCCTGCAGCCGCTCGAGCGAGGCGAGGTACTTGGAGAGGATCGCCTGGCGGTACCGCAGCAGCGCCCAGCGCAGCGACTCATGGGTGACGTTGGGGTTGCCGTCCTTATCACCGCCGATCCAGCTGCCCGCGCGGACCAGCCCGGCGAGCGGCAGGCTGCGGCCGTACACGCGTTGCACCTCGTCGCGGAATGCCATGACCACATCCGCCAGCGCGTCATACAGCACCGACGAGAGGTAGTAGATGCCCTGCTCCACCTCGTCTTGGATCGACGGCCGGGTGGGCCGCAGCTCCTCGGTTTGCCACAGCCCCATGATCTGCTCAAGCAGCGCATGGCTGATGGCCGCATCCTCGGACGGCACCGGATGGAGCCGCTCCCGCTGCATGAGCAGGTCCCAGATCGCCCGGTGCTTGGTCAGGATCGTCGGCGGCAGCGCCTGGGTCGGGTGGGCGGTCAGCACCAGCGTGATGGCCACATCCGCCGCGCGCGTGGCCAGCGCGTCGGCAGACACCTTGGCGGCGCGCAGCCGGCGAACGAGATCTTCGATGGAGCCGCGCTGCGGGTGAAACCCCGGCAGCGATTCATAGTGGCGCTTGCGCCGCAGCCGGTGGTTCTCCTCCGCGATGTTGACGAGCTGGA
>CAZKXY010000077.1:0-3224 GCA_964556925.1 uncultured Planctomycetales bacterium
ACCCCGTCGCCATCAGGTGTCAGACACCTTTCAAAGCGGGAAAGGTGTCTGACACCGCTTGCAGACCGCGTCACCTCCAGCCGAACCGAACCAGCGCAACGACGGAGCGGCGGAACGCCGGATTGAGCAGATAGCCGACCGTCACCACCAGGTACCCGTACCCCAGCAGGGTGCGGATCTCCGGCGTGGGCCACAGGAACTGGAGGACGAACAGGCCCAGCAGCAGCAGCGCCTCCCCGAGCCCAAAGCTGAGGTTGGCCAGGACGACCAGCGCGAGCAGCGACTGGGCCGCGGTCAGAAACACCTC
This sequence comes from uncultured Planctomycetales bacterium, assembly GCA_964556925.1. Classification (GTDB taxonomy): domain Bacteria; phylum Omnitrophota; class Gorgyraeia; order Aquiviventales; family Aquiviventaceae; genus CAZKXY01. The sequence goes on from CAZKXY010000077.1 coordinate 308, forward strand.
CTCGGCCTGCCGGGCATCCAGCACCATCGGGGCCACATGCATCCCCGAGATCGCGTAGACCAGCGGCAGCATGCCCACGAGGAGCGTCCACTGGTTGACCTTTGAGGAGATCAGCGTGCCGAGCCCGGCGGTGGGGTTGCGGCGCAGCGCGAAGATCACGGCGACGATGAACTCCGGCGATTCGGACGCCAGCGGCGCCAGCCACTGGATCAGGATGAACTCCTCGATCCCTAATCGCCTCGCGTTGTGGAGCAGGCCATCGGCGAACGGCTCCGCCGAGATGACGATCGCGTAGGCGGGCAGCACAAACAGCGCCCAGGTCGCCAGCCGCCGCCATCGGCGCGGCAAGAGCGCCAGCCGATCGGGCGGGCCGGCGAGCCCGGGCTCCTCCACATGGCCTTGGCTCGCACGGCGGATGTAGAAGACAAACAGGGCGAGGAAAAACGCCGTGTCCAAGAGCGAGAGGGTGCGCTTGAACGGAATGAAAAACGCATAGCCGGTGGCCAGCAAGAGCGTCAGCAGCTCCAGGCGCTGGGCCGGCTTGACCGTGATCTGCCGCGCGCGCGTCCGCAGCCAGTAGACCAGCAGGACCGTGGACCAGCCCATGCCGATGAGCAGCCGGTTGGCGCCGGTCATGTTGGCCGCGGCGTAGGCGGTGTAGGCGGGCTCCTTCGCCGCCTTCCACGCCAGGTACATATCGACGGCGTACTCGGGCAGCACCGCCACGAGCGCCAGGCCGGCCAGGGCAAGCGCCTGCGCGATCTCCAGCTGCGCCAGCTCCGCGCCCCAGGAGAGCAGCGTCGCCGCGCCGAAGATCGCCAGGCCCGGCAAGACGGTCGACGCCACCGGCCCGAGCGCCCCGCGGGCCACGGCGTGAATGGCGATCCACTGGCCGATGAGGAGGAGGGCGCCTGCGAGGAGGGCGTAATCCCTGACGAGGGCCGCCCCGGAGAGCGGCTTAGGTGATGACGTCGCCGACGACGGGCTCAACCTTGACACCCTTCTTCTCCAAAAAGGCGACCGCCTTCTTGAGGCTGTCCTCGGAGCCTTCCAGCTCGAGGGTGACTTCCCCCACGCTCTCGGTCACCCGGGCGCGCCGGATGTTCGGAATGACGTCGTACTCTTTCGCCATCATGTAGATGACCGGCTCTTTGATGAGGTGTTGCGGGAAGATCAACGTCACCTGCTTCCTGGCCATGCCCCCTCCTTCAATGAGGACGCGACTTACGGAGCGAAGCGAACGTCAGTCGCGGTCCGAATTGATCCCCCCACCTGTGCTCGGCCTGCCCGGCGTCGATCACGCCCATGGCGGGCAGGCCGTGTGCTCGACATCCGCCGGTCTCGGCGTCATGTGCAGCGCGCGAGCTCAACAGCCGCCAGCTCATGGATCGTGGGCGCCTGCCCACAGACCGCGCACGCCGCATCCCGTCTGACCGCAATCTCTCTGAACCGGCTGCTTGTGCCGTCGAGCACCAGCAGCCGATCCGTCAACGGCTGCCCGAAACCCAGCAACACTTTCAACGCCTCATGCGCCATGAGCGTGCCGAGGATGCCGGCGACGGGGCCGAGCACGCCGGCCTCCTGGCAGCTTGGAATCGTCCCGGCGTCCGGCGGCTCAGGGAACACGCAGCGGAAGCAGGCGCTCCGCCGTGGGAAGATGGTCAACAGCTGCCCCCGGACGTGCACCACCCCGCCGTGCACCAGCGGCGTGCCGGAGAGCACACACGCGTCGTTGACGAGGTAGCGCGTCGGGAAGTTATCCGAGCCGTCGAGCACGATGGGGTAGCCCTGGAGGAGCTTACGCGCGTTGCTCGCCGTGAGCCGCTCCTCGAGCGCGGCGACAACCGTCTCCGGGTTGAGCGCGCGCAAGGTCTCCTGCGCGGACTGCGCCTTCGGCCTGCCGACATCCGCCGTCGCGTGCAGGATCTGCCGGTGGAGGTTGTGCAGCGCCACCGTGTCGCTGTCGAGCACGCCGAGACGGCCGATCCCGGCGGCCGCCAGGTACAGCGCGGCCGGACAGCCCAGCCCGCCGGCTCCAATGACCAGCGCAGCGCTTCCCCGCAGCTTCTGCTGCCCCGCGATGCCGATCTCAGGCAGGATCAGCTGCCGGCTGTATCGCGCGATCTGTTCCTTCGTGAGTCCCATCGTGCGTCCGGTGTCTGACACTTCGCGGTCGCTTCCGTCAGCGAAGTGTCTGACACCGGCGTGCCCCGCCAGCGATCGCCGGGATAATCGAGACGTCGTCGCCGTCTTTCACCGCCGTCTGGTCGCCCTGGAGGAAGCGGATGTCTTCCTCATTGACGAACACGTTCACGAACCGGCGCAGCTTGCCGCCTGGATCGCAGATCCGCTCCTTGATGCCGGGATAGCGGCGTTCCAGATCGCCCAGCAGCTCGCTCACCGTCTTGCCCTCGCACGTCACTTCCCCCTGCCCGTTCGTCAGCCGCTGCAGCGGCGTGGGAATCCGAACCGTCACCGCCATCGCCCCTCCTTATGCAATTTGACCGGCCAGTTGCGATTCAAACGAAGCGAGCGTCGGCTTGATGCGCGCCGCCTGGCCCACCCGGCTCATCAACGGCTCCTGGGTCTTCAAGCCATTGCCGGTGATGCAGACGACGACCGACTCCCCGCGTGGAATGGTGCCCTGCTCGATGAGCTTTTTGGCCGCGGCGAGCGTCACCCCGCCGGCGGTCTCGGTGAAAACCCCTTCGGTCTCCGCCAGCAGTTTCATCGCCTCGATGATCTCGTCATCGCTGGCCGACTCCGCCCAGCCGCCCGACTCCAAGACGGCTTTCGTCGCGTAGTAGCCGTCAGCCGGGTTGCCGATGGCGAGCGACTTGGCGATCGTGTTGGGCTTGACCGGCTTGACGATGTCGGAGCGCTCCTTGATCGTGGTGACGATCGGCGCGCAGCCGGC
>CAZKXY010000078.1:0-3206 GCA_964556925.1 uncultured Planctomycetales bacterium
TTCAACATCGCGGAGGGCTACGAGGGCCGCAACCGCGAGTCGCAGGTGCCGATCCTGCTCGAGATGCTGCGCATTCCCTTCGTGGGCGCCGACGGCTTGACGCTCGGCCTGACGCTGGACAAGGTGCTGACGAAGAAGGTGCTGATCGCGGAGGGCATCCCGACGCCGCGCTACCTCGAGGTGACCGATCCGGACAAGCTCTGGCAGGCGGACCTGACGTACCCGCTCATCGTCAAGCTGCGCTGCGAGGGTTCCAGCAAGGGGCTGAGCGACAAGTCGCTGGTCGACACGCCGGAGCAGCTCCGGCAGCAGGTGCGGTGGCTGGCCGACACCTATCACCACGCCACGATTTTCATCGAGGAGTTCATCGAGGGTAACGAGTTCACCGTGGCGGTCATCGGCAACGATCCGCCGGAGGCCTACCCGGCGTGCCAGATCACGCTGGACGGCCAGAAGGAGCTGGGCCGCAAGTTCTTCACCTTCGCCTACCTGCGCTCGGGCGCGGATTACCTCTGCCCGGCCTCGATCCCGGACCCGCTGGCCAGACAGCTGCAGGAGCTGGCGCTGCGCACCTACCGGGCGGTCGAGTGCCGCGACTTCGGCCGCGTGGACTTCCGCGTGGACCGCCGGGGGCGCCCCTCCGTGCTGGAGATCAACCCGCTGCCGTCGCTCTCGACCGAGGATGTCTTCAACTATATCGCCAAAGTCCGGGGCCTGTCGCACCACCAGATCATCAACCGGATTCTGGACGTGGCGCTCGCGCGCACCGGGCTGCTGCCGCGCGACGAGGCGAGGACCCTATCCTCCACTACACGATCGCGTTGACCTACAACCTGAAACGCGAAGTCGCCGACCTGCCTGCCGCGCCGGACGCGGTGCAGGCAGGGCGGGACGCTCTCCTCATCGATGCCGACTCGGAGTTCGACACGCAGAAGACGATCGACACGATCGTCCAGAGCCTGCGCGCCGCCGGCCATGCCGTCCATCTCGTCGAAGCCACCGCGGATCTGCCCCACTGGTTCCTCACGCACGCCGTCGATCTCGTCTTCAACATCGCCGAGGGCTGCTACGGCGCGCACCGCGAGTCGCAAGTGCCGGCCATCCTGGAGTCGCTCGGCGTGGCGTTCACCGGCTCCAACAGCGTGACGCTGGCCCTCGCGCTCGACAAGGCGAAGACCAAGCAGATCCTCGCCTCGGAAGGGCTGCAGACGCCGCCGTGGCAGCTGCTCGCCACCCCGACGACCCCGCTCAGCCCGGCCCTCGCCTTTCCCCTGATCGTCAAGCCGAACCGCGAGGGCTCCAGCAAGGGGATCTGGCGGGAAAGCGTCGTCGGCGACGAGGCGGCCCTGCGCCGGCAGGCGGCCTTCATCTATGCGCGGTACCACCAGGAGATCCTGGTCGAGGAGTTCATCCACGGCACGGAGCTGACCGCCGGGGTGATCGGCGAGGAGGCGCTGCCGATCCTCGAGATCGACTTCGGCCCCTGCCGGACCTCGGGCGAGTTCTTCTACTCGTGGCGGATGAAGGAATTCCAGGGCGATGAGGCCCGCGGGCTGGCGCCGGCGCTGCACTGTCCCGCGCGCCTTCCCGCCGCGACCACCGCCGCCGTGCAGGCCGCGGCGCGGCGGGCGCACCGCGCCCTGGGCTGCAAGGATTTTTCCCGCACCGACATCCGGCTGCGCGCCGACGGCACCCCCTTCGTGCTCGAGATCAACCCGCTGCCGGGCTTGAGCCCGCTCGACAGCAATTTTCCGGTCATGACCCGGGCGGCGGGCATGTCGCATGAGGCCTTGATTCAGCGGATCGTGGAGCTGGCGATGAGCCGCTATCGCAGGGTCCCCCCTCAAGAGCCCTCACCTTCGCGCGGGCTCGTGGCGAGCCGGGTCGCTCCTTGGGGATCGGGACTGAAGGAGGACGCACGGTGAGCTGGGAAGCCTTTCGGCGGATCCCGTTGTGGAAGGATGTGCCGCTCGAGGACTGGGAGACATACCGCTGGCAGATGGCCAACCGGATCCAAACGGTGGAGCAGCTGCGGCAGGTCATCCGCCTGACGCCCTCGGAGGAGCGGGCGGTGACCCGCAGGGCCGGCCGCTTCATCATGGGCGTCCCGCCCTACTGGGCCGCCCTGATGGATCCGGACGATGCGACCTGCCCGATCCGGCGCCAGGCGGTGCCGGTGGAGGACGAGTATCGCCTCAGCCCCAACGACATGATCGACCCGCTGGGCGAGGACTCCCATATGCCGGTGCCGGGCCTGGTGCACCGCTACCCGGACCGGGTGCTGCTGCTCGTCGTCGAGGTCTGCTCGATGTACTGCCGCTTCTGCACGCGCAGCCGCGTCGTCGGCACCAGCGCGGGCTTCAGCAAGCCGGCGAACATCGACGCCGCCATCGACTACATCAGAGCGCATCGCAAAATCCGCGACGTCCTGATCTCCGGGGGCGACCCGTTGACGCTGTCGGATGAGCGCCTGGACGACGTCCTGACGAAGCTCCGGACGATCCCGCATGTGGAGTTCATCCGGATCGGCACCCGCAACCCGGTGACGCTGCCGTACCGCGTGACCGAGTCGCTGTGCGCCGTGCTGAAGCGGCACAAGCCTGTCTGGATGAGCCTGCACTTCAACCACCCCAAAGAAGTCACCCCGCCGGTGAAACAGGCGTGCGGGATGCTGGCGGACAGCGGGGTGCCGCTGGGCTCGCAGACCGTCCTGCTGAAGGGCATCAACGACCGGCCGGCGATCATGAAGAAGCTCTTCCACGAGCTGTTGAAGACCCGCGTGCGGCCGTACTACATCTACCAGTGCGATCCGGTGAAGGGCACCGCGCACTTCCGCACGCCGGTGGCGGCCGGCATCCAGATCATCGAGAAGCTGCGCGGGCACACGACGGGCTACGCGGTGCCGACGTTCGTCGTCGACGGGCCGGGGGGCGGCGGCAAGATCCCCCTCATGCCGAACTACGTCGTCAGCGTCAAGGACGGCGTGTGGACGCTGCGGAACTTCGCCGGCAAGCTCTTCACCTACAAGGAAGAGTCGGTCAACGGCCAGGGGGTTCGCCCGCCCAACCTCGAGCCGTCCTACGTGCTGATCCGCTAACCCCCACCGGTGTCAGACACCTTTCCCGCTTTGAAAGGTGTCTGACACCGGTGGCAGACCATGCGTATCCTGCTGAGCGCGACCCTGCTGGCGACATGGATCGCCGGCT
>CAZKXY010000079.1:0-3199 GCA_964556925.1 uncultured Planctomycetales bacterium
CGAGCCTCACGCTGAAAAATTCGCGCGAGGCCATCGAGTTCTACAAGAAGGCGTTCGGCGCCAAGGTGCTGGATGTGCTCCCCGCGCCTGATGGCAAACGCACCATGCATGCGATGATCAAGATCGGCGATTCGTTCCTGATGCTGGGAGATGAAATGCCAGATCAGGGCTGTCAGAGCGCCGAATCGCTGGGCGCCTCACCCGTCAGTCTCTACGTGTATGTGCCGAACGTGGACCAAGTGTTCACGCAAGCGGTTGCTGCCGGCGCTACGGCAACGTTGCCGGTGGCGGACATGTTCTGGGGAGACCGCGCAGGAAACCTCAAGGACCCCTTTGGCTACTCCTGGATGATCGCCACGCATACCCGCGATCTGACCCAAGAGGAAATCCAGGATGGCGCCCAGGCCTTTTTTGCAAAGGAGGGAAAGCCATAATTTCAACTGGCACGGAGCAGTTGGCTGAGGCGGTCGGCATCGGCTACTTCCGTTGAGCATTTCGGCACAGGCCTGCTATAATCCTCTTGTGTGGGACGCGGGGAGGGTTCCATCGTGCGGTGGCAGACGACAAAGGAGTCGTCATGGCGTTTCAGCAGGGTGGCGGGTTCGGCGGAGGCGGTGGGGGGTTCGGCGGGCGGCCGCGGGAGATGCACAAGGCGACCTGCGCAGACTGCAAGAAAGAGTGCGAAGTCCCGTTTAAACCCAGCGGAGACCGTCCCGTCTACTGCAAGGAGTGTTTCTCGAAGCGCAAGGGGGGCAGCCGCTGAGTGGTGGGAGTGACGAACGCAGGGGGCCATTAGAGGAGGCAGCCGATGGGAAAGGTCTTGCGGTGCCGGGACGTGGGGGTGGACTGTGACTTTGAGGCGCGCGGCAAGGACGAGGCGGAGATCCTCCGCCAGGCGGCCGAGCACGCGAAGGGCTGCCACACAGGGACGAAACTCACGCCTGAGCTCCAAGCGAAGATTCTGGCGGCCATCAAGGACGAAGGCGGGTCTTGCCAGACCGGCCCCCCTCTGACTCGCTCCGGCTCGCCATCTCCCCCGCCTGGCGGGGGAGTCACCTGCTGCGGCCACTGAGCGCGGCGCGCGTGGAGCTGAAATACGCGATGGAACAAACGTTGGAAGCGCTGGCCGCGCATCTCAAGGGGCGGCTCATCGGCGACGGCACCATCCTCATCCGGAACATCAATGGCCTCGACGCGGTGGGCGAAGGCGAGCTGACGTTTGCCGAAGACGACCGGCGTCTCGCCCAGGCCCTCCAGACGAAGGCGGCGGCGATCATCGTCTCGTCCTCCGTGACGGAGCTGCCGGGCCGGTCGGGCATCAGCGTGCCTGACCCCAAGCTCGCGTTCGCCCTGCTCCTCGAGATCTTCCATCCCGCGGATCAGCCGACGGGACTGGTCCATCCCAGCGCGGTGATCGGGGATCAGGTGCACCTGGGCGACCAGGTGGACGTCCGGGCGCATGCCGTCATCGGCGACCGCGTGCGGATCAGCCGGGGCACGATCATCGGATCCGGCGCCTACGTCGGAGACGACGTCGCCATCGGCGAGCGGTGCGTGATCGACCCCCATGTCGTGATCTACCGCCAGACGCTGATCGGGGATCGCGTCCTCATCCACGGCGGCTCGGTGATCGGCGGCGATGGGTTCGGCTACGTCTTCCACCAAGGGCGCTATCTCAAGGTCCCGCAGGTGGGCAACGTGGTGATCGAAGATGACGTGGAGATCGGCTGCAACGTCTGCGTGGATCGGGCCACCGTGGGCTCGACGGTGATCCAGCGGGGCACGAAGATCGACAACCTCGTGCAGATCGCTCACAACGACCGGATCGGCCGCCACGTGATCATGTCAGGTCAGGTGGGGCTCTCGGGCAGCGTCACCGTGGGAGATTACGCCCGGTTCGGGGGGAAGGCCGGGGTGGTGGACCATGTGACCATCGGCGATCAGGTCGAGGTGGGCGCCGCCAGCGTCGTCACGAAGTCGGTCGCCTCTGGCGAGAAGATTTGGGGTTTTCCCGCCCGCGCGGCGCGGGCCACGATGCAGCAGATGGCGGCCATCAGCCGCCTGCCGTCCGTGCTGAAAACGCTGTCGAGCATGCTGGTCCGACTGAGTCGTTTGGAAGGGCGGCTCAACCAGCTTGAAGGCAAGCCGACGAAGCCGCCGTCCGACTGAGCCTCCCGTCCGCAACCACGTGCCAGGCACTTTTCCACAGGGTGGGCCGGATTCGAACCGGCAAAGTGCCTGGCACTTTTGGCATCATTGATGTTGGGACGAACTCCATCCATCTCCTCATCGGCGCCGTCGGCAGGAAGGGCGCCTTCCGAGTGCTCGTCAACGCACGCGAGCTCACCCGCCTGGGGGATGAGGGGCTCGCGAGCCGCGTCCTGACGGCCCGGGCGATGCGGCGGGCCATGGGCGCGCTGCAGCGGTATGCGAAGATGCTGCGGCGGGCCGGTGTCGACCGCGTCGAGGCGGTGGCCACCAGCGCGGTGCGCGAGGCGGCAAACGGCCGGGCGTTTGTGCGCCGGGTGCGGGAACGCGTGGGGCTGCCGCTGCGGGTGATCAGCGGGCGGGAAGAGGCCCGGCTCATCGGCCTCGGGGTGTTGTCCGGTCGAGGCGCGCGCCGCCCCTCGGTGGTCATCGCCATCGGCGGGGGCAGCGCGCAGGTGGCCTGTGGCGCTGGAGGCCGCCTGAGCTATCTGACGAGCGTCCCCCTCGGCAGCGCCCGCCTCGCCCGCCGGTTCATCCGCCATGATCCGCCGCGTGAGCAGGAACTCCACGCGTTGGAGCGGCACGTGCGCCGCGGGTGGGCTCCGGCGATCCGCGCCGTGCGCCGGCGCCGGTGGGATCGCGCCCTCGGCAGCTCCGCGACGATCCAGCACCTCATGGCGGCGGCAGCCTGCCGGCGAGGCGCAGGCCAGCCGTCCCGCCGCGTCTCTCGACGAGCCATGCCGCGGCTGTCTCTCCGCCAGGACGCCCTGCGGCAGCTGGTGGCGTGGCTGGCGACCTCGACGGCGGCACAACGCCGCCGGCTGCCGGGCCTCGATCCGGAACGACAGGACCTCGCGTTGCCAACCGGCATCGCCTTGTTGGCCTGGATGGAGGGGTGCAAGGTCCAGCGGCTGGAGTCGGCACGCGGGTCGCTGCGGGAGGGCCTGGTGGTCCGCCTGCGGGGGTCAGGCGCTTTTCAACGCGGGAAAAG
>CAZKXY010000080.1:0-3053 GCA_964556925.1 uncultured Planctomycetales bacterium
CCGTCCTGGATCGAACCAGCCTCAGCCTATCGAATCGCCTGTCTCCGCGGCCTCAGGGACACCGATGGTTCAGTGTATCGACATCGCTACCAGCTGAAGGGCAAATGGTATGCCTATCTGAAGCTCTCAGTTACCAACGTTGTTCCTCAGTTAACCCAGTTCGTCGAGCGGGCAGTACGAGAACTTAGCAGCTCTGCGTTTTACCATCCGCGTAGCCATCAGGTGTTCGTCCACGACTCGGAGGGTGTCCGCCGATACTTCGAGATCGTGGGGACACATAACCCCAGAGACAGGCGGCGCTTCGAGCAGTACTGCGCACTGAATTAACATAACTCATTTATACACAATAGGTTACTGGAGAGGTCGCATAGCCAGGTCCAGTGCGGCGGTTTGCTAAACCGCTGTACCCCCGAAAGGGGGTACCGAGGGTTCGAATCCCTCCCTCTCCGTTTGATTCAGCAGAGCCGATGCGCTGCAATGTGGTTGGCATCAGCACGTGTGGGAGGGATTCGAAGTGAGCCGCGACACTGATAGACGCCGGTGCGACGAACAGGAGCACCGGCTTTCCACGGAAGCGGCGAGTGGCCGACCCGAAGCGAGCCGGAGGCGAGCGGAGGGCGCCGAATCCCTCCCGCTCCGCCAGATTTTTGAGATGCGTTCCTAATCGCGAGCGATGACCTACCTTCCGCTGGCGCGTAAATACCGGCCGCAGACGTTTGCGGATCTCGTGGGGCAGGCCCACATCACCTCGACGCTGACGCGGGCGCTCGAGCAGAAGCGGGTGGGGCAGGCGTACCTCTTCACCGGGCAGCGCGGCGTGGGCAAGACCTCCGCCGCGCGCATCCTCGCCAAGTGCCTCAACTGCGAGCAGGGGCCGACGCCGACACCCTGCCAGACCTGCGCGAGCTGCGCCCAGATCACGCAAGGCAACAGCCTCGACGTCATTGAGATCGACGGCGCCTCCAACCGCGGCATCGACGAGATCAGAAGCCTTCGGGAGACGGTGCCGTTCGCCCCCACCAGCGGCCCGTTCCGGATCTACATCATCGACGAAGTCCACATGCTGACGCTGGAGGCGTTCAACGCGCTGTTGAAGACGCTGGAGGAGCCGCCGGCGCACATCAAGTTCATCTTCGCGACGACCGCCGCGGCCAAGGTGCCGGCGACCATCCTCTCCCGCTGCCAGCGATTCGATTTCCGCCGGCTGGAGGCGGCGACGATCGTCGCGGTGCTCCAGCGCCTCGCCAAGGCGGAGCGGCTCGCGGTGGAGGAGCCGGCCCTCTACGCGATGGCGCGCGCCGCCGACGGCAGCCTCCGGGACGCCGAGGTCATCCTGGAGCAGGCGACCAGCTTCGTGGACGGGCCGGTCGGCGAAGCGCACGTGGCGGAGCTGCTGGGCAGCGTCGAGTCCGAGGCGCTGTCCGCCTGGGCGGAGGCGATCCTCGACCGAGACGCCCCGAAGGCGCTCGAGCTGTTGATGGCGCAGCTGTCGCGGGGACGGAGTGCCCCGCAGCTTCTGACCAGCCTGCTGCGCCAGTTCCGCAACCTGCTCATCCTCCGCAGCACCCAGCCGGTGGGCGGATCAGGCACGCCAACCCATGCCCTTATCGATGAGCCGCCCGAGCGCCTGGCGCAGCTCGCGGCGCAAGCTGGCCGCGCCAGCGCCCAGGAGTTCCTGCTGGCGCTGCAGATGCTCGCCGGCGCCTATGAGCTGATCCGGCGAAGCCCGATGGCCCAGACGATTCTGGAGCTGGTCGTGCTGAAACTGTGCACGCGGGAGCCCTGGCAGTCGCTGGAGCAGATCAGCCAGCGGCTTGAGCAGTTGGGCGCAGGACCCCATGCGCCCGCCCCCTCACCCACGCCTGGCGGCGCCCCTTCGGGTCCGCTGCGCTCGCAGCCGGTGGCAAGTCCGCAGCCATCCTCCCAAGCGGCTGACGCGCCGCAGGCGGACGAGCCGTCGGCTGCGCCCATGGCGACCGCGCCGGAATCGTTGCGGGGCGCCTGGCCGACCTTTCTCGAGCGATTGGGCGCCCAGAAAATGTCGCTGGCGGCCTATCTGGCGGAGTCCAAACCCTTGCAGGTCGAGGGCGCGCTGCTCACGGTCGGGCTGCCGGCCTTCGCGTTACACCAGGAAGTGTTGAGCACAACGGAGAACCGCCGTCTCATCGAGCGGCTGCTGCACGAGCTCTACCACGAGCCGCTCACGGTGCGGTACGTGACGCTGCCTGAGCCGTCGGCCGCCTCGCCCGCCGGCCCCGCGCCGGCCGCCGCGCCGCCGGTGCCGCCGATCGTGCAGGAGATCGTGCAGCTGTTTAACGCCACCGTTGACCGGCCCCGGCCGATCACCTGATGATGAACGCGACGTGCGTCAAGCCGCTGCTGCGGTTGCTGGACGCGCTGGAGAAGCTCCCGGGCGTCGGCCCTCGGTCAGCGGAGCGGATGGCGTTCTACCTGCTGCGGACGTCCCGCGAGGAAACGCGCCAGCTCGCCCAGGCCATTGCGGACGTCAAGGAGCACCTGCGCTTCTGCGAGGTCTGCTTCAACCTCAGCGAGGAAGCCCGCTGCCCCATCTGCCAGGACCCGTCGCGCGACGCGTCGCTCTTGTGCGTGGTGGAGGAGCCCAAGGACGTGCTGGCGATCGAGAAAACCGGCGCGTACCGCGGCCTCTACCATGTGCTGCTGGGGGCGATCGCGCCCCTCGACGGGATCGGGCCGGAGCTGCTGAAGATCGACGAGCTGCTGGCGCGGCTCCCCGATGGGCACATCCAGGAAGTCATCCTTGCGACGGACGCGGACAAGGACGGCGAGACGACCGCCACGTACCTGGCGAAGCTGCTGCGGTCCAGGGGCCTCCACCTGACCCGCATCGCGTCCGGCATCCCCGTCGGCAGCCACCTCGAGTACGCCGACCAGGCCACCCTCGCCCGCGCCTTAGAGGGCCGCCGCGAGCTGTGAGACCCGTGATACAATTGAGCCGGCGTCAGGCCTCGCTCATTGGCATTCCCCGGTAGCTCAGCTGGTAGAGCGGCTGACTGTTAATCAGCATGTCGGAG
>CAZKXY010000081.1:0-3036 GCA_964556925.1 uncultured Planctomycetales bacterium
TGGAGATCATCTCGATGTTGACGCGCTCGCGCGCCATCGCCTCGAACATCCGGGCCGCGACGCCGGAGTGGCTGCGCATGCCGATGCCCACGATGGAGAGCTTGGCCACGCCCTCGTCGGTCGTCACTTCGCCCGCCCCGATCCGGTGGGCGGCGCTGCGGGCCACGCGCAAGGTGGCCGGCAGGTCGCTCTTGACCACCGTGAACGACACGTCGGTGAAGCCCTCGCGGCTGACGTTCTGCACGATCATGTCCACGTTGATTTCCTTGGCCGCCAGCTCCCGGAAGATCTCGGCCGCCATCCCGGGCTTGTCCGGCACGTCGCGGATGGTGACCTTGGCCTCGTCCTTCTGCAGGGTCACCCCGCTGACGACGATGTCCTCCATGGCCTTGCCCGATTTCTGGATCATCGTGCCCTCCCGGTGTGAAAAGCTGGAGCGGACGTGGATCGGGATGTCGAAGCGCTTCGCCACAAAGATGGACCGCGCCTGCATGACCTGGGCGCCGAGCGAGGCCATCTCCAGCATCTCGTCATAGCTGATCGCCGGCAGCTTCCTGGCGTCCGGCACGATCCGCGGATCGGCGGTGTAGACGCCCTCGACGTCGGTGAAGATCTCGCACACGTCGGCCTGCAGCGCCTTCGCCAGCGCCACGGCGGTCAGGTCCGAGCCGCCCCGGCCGAGCGTCGTGATGTCCTGGTTGAGGGTGACGCCTTGGAACCCCGCCACGATGACGATGCGGCCCTTCGCGAGCTCGCCGACGATCCGCTGGGTGTTGATGTCGAGCAGCTTCGCCTTCGTGTGAACGCCGTCCGTCAGGATGCCCACCTGCGCGCCGGTGAAGGAGACCGCGTCCTCTCCCAGCGCATGGATCGCCATGGCCAGCAGCGCCACCGACACCTGCTCCCCGGTGGCCATGAGCATGTCGAGTTCGCGTTCGGAGGGCTGCTGGCTGATCTGCGCGGCGAGCGACACCAGCTCATCGGTCGTGTCGCCCAGCGCGGAGACGACCACCACGACGTCCGCGCCGGTCCGTTTGGTGTCCACGACCCGCTGGGCCACCCGCTTGATGCGCTCCGGGTTGGCCACGGAGCTGCCGCCGAATTTCTGCACGATGAGCTTATGTCGCATGGGTGAACCCGGCCCCACGGGCAGGGCTTCCGTGGGGCCGGGTGAACCACGAGAACAGCTCGGCGCCGTCCGTGAACGCGAGGGGGCTTTCGGCAAAACTGGGTGCGTCGAGCTGCCCAATCGGCTGGCGCGGCAACCCGGTGCCGATGGCGACGAACGGCACCGAGCCGTCCCGTCGGTCATCCACCGTCGTGAGCAGCCGCCACGCGCCGTGCTGCGGCAGGGTTTCCGTCAAGGGTTTGAGCAGCAGGCGGTCCAGGCGCTCCATCGCGCACAGCCGCTCCACCGGATCGACCGTGTCCACGCGCGCGTGCACGTACACCAGCTCGTGCCGCGCGACCCCATCAGTGGCCGCGCGCAGGAGCCGTTCCACCGCCCGCTCGTCGAACGACGCCAGCCCCTCATGGCACTCCAGGCCCAGCGTCCTGGCCATCCCGCGCAGGAGGAGCTGGTTGGCGATCACCAGCCCTGAGCGTGACGCGCGCGCCTCGCGCGCCGACGCGCCGGATCCGACGCCCCACAACCAGATGGCATTGGCGGGATTTTCGCCCAAGTCCACCCTGACCCGGTTGATCGGGTGGGCCTCAAGCGTGCCCGCGGCCTGCTCCATGAGCGCGCCCAGCGCTTCGCCCAGCGCTCCGGCGGGCAGCGCGCGCCGCCAGGGCTGTCCGATGAGCTGCTCGGGCGAGGGCAGCGGCCGCCGGCCGGGTTGGCGCGCCGTCAACGGCCCCTGCCGCGCCACGAGCAGATGGTGCGAGCCGTCGCCCACGTGCCAGTGCCGGACGTCCGACCCGAGCGATTCCTCGAGCGCGTGGATCAGCACGGCGCTTTCCTTGGTCGGGATGCGCCCGGCCGTCGCATCGAGGATCCGGCCGTCCCGCTCGGTGACCAGCTCGCAGCACCAGGCGGTGTCGTCAGGACCAACCTCGACCTTCGCGCCCGCCGCGTAGCACAGACCGGGTTGCGCCGCCGCATCTGCTGGGTCCAGGCCGACCAGCGTTCGATGCAGGCGCGCGCGGTTGAGACGGGGCTGACCGGCGGCGACGCGAATCCGCCCCGCGGCGCCGGCCTGCGCGAGCTGCGCAAGGTGCTGCGTCTTGGCCCCGTCCAGCAACGCCACGGTCCGCTGGCCGCCGGACGCGTCATCTTCGCACCGGACAATCACGTATTTCATCCCCCCACCGTATTATACGCTTACTGCAACCTGGCGGCTTTGCTGATGGCCGAGAGCGACGGCGGCAGCGCCTTCGGCAGGCGGATGCTCTTGATGGCCCGCTCCGGGTCCTTCAGGCCGTGGCCGGTGAGGATGCACACGAGCGTCAGCGCGCGCCCGCTGGAGCGCGCCTTCTTGAAATACCCGGCGGAGGCCAGCTTGAGCAGGCCGGCCACCGATGCGGCGGAGGCCGGCTCCACGAACACCCCGTCTTCCGTCGCGAGCAGCCGGTAGGCGCGCAGGATCTCCCGGTCGCTCACCGCCTCAATGAGCCCGTGCGATTCATCGCGCGCCGCGATCGCCCCCTGCCAGCTCGCCGGATTGCCGATGCGGATCGCGGTGGCCACCGTCTGCGGGCGCGTCACGGGTTTCCCTTTGACGAGCGGGGCGGCGCCTTCCGCCTGAAACCCGAGCATGACCGGCAGGTGGGCGATCTTGCCCCGCTGGCGGTACTCCCGGTAGCCTTTCCACTGCGCCGTGATGTTGCCGGCGTTGCCCACCGGGGTCAGGTTGAGATCCGGCGCGGCGCCCAGCGCGTCGCAGATCTCAAACGCGACCGTTTTCTGCCCCTCGATCCGGTACGGGTTGATCGAGTTGACGAGGGTCATCCGGTACTGCTGCGCCAGCGACTTGACGAGCGCCAGGCACGCGTCGAAGTTGGCCTCGACCGGCACGACGCGCGCGCCGTGGATCA
>CAZKXY010000082.1:0-3023 GCA_964556925.1 uncultured Planctomycetales bacterium
TAGCGCACGTGCAGCCGCTTGATGAACTCGTGCTTGATGAGGTACTGGTCCACGAACTCCTTGCCGCGCAGGATGACGGTGAAGTTGACGCTGTACTCCCCGAACGTGTGGTAGCGGATGAACGGCTCGAAGCCCGGCACGCCGCCGGGCACCGTCTGCATGACCTCCTTGGCGACGTCGCAGGTGACCCGCTCGACGTGGCCCAGGTCGCTGCCGTAGCTGACGCCGACGTCGACCAGGACCGCGAGCTCACGGGTCGGCAGGTGGTAGTTGATGATGATGGCGCCGCTCAGCTTGGTGTTCGGCACGAGGACCATGTTGTTGGGCAGCATGCGGATCATCGTCGCGCGCCAGCCGATGTCCTCGACGTAGCCCTCCTGCCCGGACTCCAGCTTGACGTAGTCCCCCACCCGCACCTGGCGGGCCATGGCGAGGTAGAGGCCGGCGAACAGGTTGGCGAGGGTGTCCTGCAGCGCCAGCGCCACCGCCAGGCCGCTGACGCCCAGCGCGGTCAGAAGCGGTGTGATCGGAATCCCGAGGCCGTTGAGGATCATCAACAGCCCTAGGATCACGATGAGGATCTTGACGATGTGCTCGGTCAGGCTGGTGACCGGCACAGCGTGCTGGAGCTGGGTGCCGTAGAGGACGACGATCTTGCCCGCCAGGCCGGCGCAGACGACCGTGATGGACAGCCAGATCAGGACGTAGACGGTCTGGCTGAGGACCGTGGCGGCATGCGCGGACAGCGGCCAGAAGCCGACGGCGACATAGACCCCGATGAGCAGGCTCCAGAACGGGATCCCGCGCCGCAGCGCGTCGATCAAGAGGTCGTCCCACTTCCAGGCCGTGCGGGCGGCCCATGCCGACAGCCGGCGGCCGATCGTCTTCACCACGAGCAGGCCGAGAAGAGCCGAGGTGAGGACGGCCGCGGCAGACCAGCCCAGCGGCGCCAGCCAGGTTGACACCACTGTCAACGGTTCATGCCTCATGAGAGCCCACGTCTACTTCACACCCCTTGCGGAGAGGCGGGTCCTGCCGGACCGGCCCCCCTTGGGCTCGCGTCCGCTCGCCATCTCCCCCGCAGTGCGGGGGAGTCACCTGGCCAGGCCTCCGCTCGCCGCTCAGCGAATGTGGCTGTGCGATGGCCCAGCGACAGCTCGCCACCGTCGGCATTCGCGGCTCGCGGAGCGCCTGGCCACCCGCCTCCCCGAGGGTCATCGGCCCTGGCCGGAGGGAGTGGCCGCGGGGCGAATCCAGCGTTTGCCTGTGCAGCCGCCGTGGGGGCAAACGCTGCTGAGCCATGCGGCCAGCTCCCGCAGGCCAGGACCGCTGAGCGGAGGCCTGGCCACCCGCCCATCACAGGGGTTGCCGGCCGGCAAACCCCGCATCGAGGGAATGCCAGAAGGCGATCCGCTCTTCCCCCAGCTTCCAGCAGAGGTACACCAGCTCGCCGTTGCGGACGCTGTAGAAATCCACGAGGCCGGCGTTCAGGTCCTTGAGCACGCACCCGAGATCTTCCAGCTGCTTGAGGGCCGACTGGAACGCTTCGATGAGCTGGAGCTGGTGCTTGGTCAGCTCCTTCAGCTTCGTCCGCACGGACTGGATCGGATAGCCGTTTCCGGCCGAGACCTTGCCGACCGCCTCGTCCAGCTCCTTATTGGTCTGGATGATGGACCGCTGCAGCCCCTGCAGCTGCCGGATGAGCGGGGCGACGGACGGCAGCAGCGCCTGCGCTTCTTCGATCGTGAACGTTTTTGGGGGCTGGCTCGGAACGTGTTCCATTCGAACCGCGAGGGGGGCAAAAAAATTATAACACGCCGTCGCACGTGAAAACCAGCAAAAGGTGTCAGACACTTTTCAAAGCGGGAAAGGTGTCTGATACCTTTTGGCGGGTGAGGGGCTCGACAGGTGAACGATGAGCGAGCGGTCGGCCGGGGGAAAACGAAAGCGCCGAAGCTGCCTGGCAGGAACCCATCGCAGGGCCGCGGCGTCCAACGGCCGCGGCCGTCCCTGCGCGATCGCGCACCGGAACACCCGAAACAGGATCGAGCGCGTTGGGTACCGGTACCGGATGACGGCAACCGGCCGCAGCGAGGTCACGGACACGCCCAGCTCCTCGCGCAGCTCGCGCCGCAGGCAGGCGGTCCACCGTTCGCCGCTCTTGCGCTTGCCTCCTGGAAACTCCCAATAGCCGCCCAGGAAACCGCCCGGCTTGCGCCGGCAGATGAGGTACCGGCCGCGCCGCTCAATCAGCGCCAGCGCGGCCTGCACGCGTGGAGGAGGCATGGCGGCTTCGCTGATGGCCCTGTCGCGTCATGACCGGGAAACTCTTGCAGGAGCGGCGCAACACGCACGTCGGGCAGCGGGGCGCGCGCGCCGTGCAGACCGTCGCGCCGAAATCCATGAGCGCCTGGTTGAAGAGGTAGCCTTTCCCCGCAGGAATCACGCCGGCGGCCAGCTTCCAGAGGCGCCGCTGGGCCGCTCCCCTGCCGGCGGCTCGCCCGGGGCCGAAATACCGCGACAGCAGCCGCGCCACGTTCGTGTCGACGATCGGCGCATCGCGCTTGAAGGCGAAGCTCAGCACCGCGCCGGCGGTATATCGGCCGATGCCGTCCATCGCCAACAGCCCGTCATATGAATCCGGGATCCGCCCCTCATGGGTCCGCAAGGCCTCCTGGGCGATGCGCTTCAGGCGCAGCGGCCGGATGTTGTACCCGAGCGGATACCACACCTTGCGCAGGTCAGGGGTCCGGGCCTTCGCCAGCGCGCGGATCGTGGGGTAGCGCTGGAGAAACTCCCGATATTTCGGGATCACCCGCTCCACCTGCGTTTGCTGAAGCATGATCTCCGAGACCAGGATCTTGTAGGGGTCGCGCGTCTTGCGCCAGGGCAGGGGGCGCTGATGGACGCGGTACCACGCCAGCAGCCGTCGCTGAAACACGCGGAGGCGATCCGAGGGGCTCATGCGCGCGGCCTCACGATAACAAACCCGACCGGTGCCGTCAACACGGTGTCAGACACTT
>CAZKXY010000083.1:0-2977 GCA_964556925.1 uncultured Planctomycetales bacterium
AAGAGCGACGAGCCTTGCGGGCGGGCGACATGTCCTCCACTTTAGCAACCGAGCCAGCGTCTGTCAAGGCGGCTCCGCGAGGGCCGATCCCCTTGCCAGCAGTCGGCCTGGACACAGGGAGCAGCTCCCATTTTCCGGACGCGGACGCCGACGGAACAAGGAAGCCGCTCCCATTGTTGGGGATGGGCAAGGCGGCGGGGGTGAGCACCGTCGTGGAGAATACGGCGATGTCGTCGCGCGCCGAGCCGCGCTGGCAGCGAGAGGTGGCGATGCTGACCCGCGTCGGCGCCGAGTCCGCGACAGGGGTGGCGTTGCCACCTCAACGGGAAGCCTTTGGTGAGCTGCAGGACTGGCTGGCCCGGTTCAGCGAGGCTGATGCGACGGCCCCACAGGTGGAGGCGGCGCAGCAGCAGCTGATCAGACTCGCGGCGATGACGCTGGAGCAACGGACAGCCGTGCTGACGTGGGCACTCACGACCTATGATGCCGGGGAGCCGGCGACGGAATCTAGAGCGCTGGCGCTGATCGAAGCGCTCAAGACGCTGCCCGGCATCGAGCAGAGCCTGGTGCAAGTCTTCAAGACCTCGCCATTGAAATACGTCCGCATCGCCTCCCTGCACGGGCTGGCCTCGTGGGCGGACTCGCCGCGCGTGACGCGCGCGGTCGCCTCGGTGGGCGAGATGGAGGCGGAGCTCAAGCGCGTGCAGTCGCGACACAAGATGTTCGAAGGCTGGCGTGACGACAGCCCGGAGGAGCGCGCCAAGTTCATTGCGACGGTGGAGCGGCTGGCACAGGAGAAGAAGGCGTCACCCCTCTCGCCTGATTTTTATCGAGATCCGAACGAGGTGGTCAAGGAACTGGCGCAGCAGGGGGAGGTGCTGGAACGCCAGCTGAGCGAGGCGAAGGCGCTGCGGCCCCTCGCGCCGGACGACTTGCCGGCCTTCGTGAAGGCGCTGGAGGACCCCCTGACCGCGCCGGATGCGCTGGCCGTGCTGACGGCGGCCGTGAGCGGGATCACGCCGCGCAACCCTGATGATCCGGTTGAGGATCTGCTCGCGGACGCGGGCACGTCTGTGTATCAGGACTACAAGATCGCGTTGATCCTCCAGCTCCTGGACGCGACGAGCCTGGCGCGGGAGCGCGGGGATGCGAGCGCGGCCGCGCGGCTGGAGGAGGCCTTGAGTCGCGTGGCGTCTCTTGAGGATGTGCGCCTCCTCGCGCCGCTGGTGTACAACCGGCCGTCAACGGCCGAGCGCGATCTGCTCGTGCGCCTGGTCGCCGGAGTCCACCAGCTCAACGAGCGGGCGGTGGGCGAGCTGTGGGAGGCGCTCGTGGACGACCTCGGCGGCTTCCGGAGTCGGCTCAGCCCGCCCATCTTCCGGCTGCTCCAGGAGCTGCCGATGCCCGACGAGCCCAGCCGGAAGAGGCAGCTCCTGGGCCTGCATCATGAGCAGGCGTCGCTGGCGAGGCTCCTCAACCGGCCTGAGGCGCTCGAGCTGAGGGGCTTCACGCGACGCCTGCAGCTTGCGCGGGGGATCGCCGCCATCGCGCTGGATCTGGCGGCGCAAGCCGGCTCGCCCCTCCTGGCCGACAGGAGAGAGGAGGCTGTGCAGTTCCTGGTCGGCATTCCGGACCCGGAGTTCCTGGAGGTGGAGATCGTCGCGAAGCACGGCGAGGCGAAGGGACCGCGGCAGATTGGCGAGGACCGGCTGGCCGAGCTAGTCGCCTCGATGGTGCAGCAGCCGCAGCTCCATGTCCAGCTGGATCGCCTCGTGAACCTCCTGCGGCCCAAGTTGTCCGAATCGTTCCTGGACGCGTATGCCGCAGCCCGAAAGGCGCAGGCAGACGCCAGGCCGGCGGATGCGCCCTCAGTGAGGGACGTGCTGGCAGGCGGTCAGAACGCCCCAGGCACGGCGGTGAATCTCACGGGATTTTTCGAGCTGCTCGACAAGCTGGACGAGCTCTTCGTCGATCCCCGCCAGGCGCCGTCTCAGGGCGAGATCCTGCGATTCATGGGCTCGCTGCTCGAAGATGGCGACTTAGAAAGAGCCGAGTTCCTTCGGAGCCACCTCCGGAAAGGAGGAGCGGGTGCGGCGTTCTTCAAAGGCGTGATCGATCTGCTGGCGGATGCGCGGTACCGGGCGGACGCGGTTCGCGTGCTGGCGGCGGCGCAAGGCGGATTCTCCCTGTTTTGGTACAGGGATCCGTGGCTGAGCGAGTACCTCATCGAGACCATCCTGCGCCTCCAGACCGACAGCGCGGAGCCGGACCGGGACCTGTTGAATCAGGTCGTGACAGGCGCCCCGTCGAGCCAACTGCTGCCGATGGCGGTACGGGCCGCGCCCAGCAGCCTCGTGCGCAGCCGCGCGCTCTCCCACTTGGCGAGGCCTGAGGGCGGCGACCTGGCATTCGAGTTCGCGAGCGTTCCCGGCGCTCTGAACATGCTGGCCGGTGAGCTGGCGCAGCAGCGCTTCGGCGGGGACGCGAGCCGGCTCTACGACAAGATCCTGGACCCCAAGATTCGCGCCGCGCTGCTGACCCTCGTGGCCGTGCAGTCCCCCGCGGTGCTGGAAGCCCCGGAGCGGGTGGGCGATCTGCTGCACCTGCTGGAGCAGCGGCCGGATGCCCGGGCCACGCGCCAGGCGATCCGGCTGCTGCAACGGATGCCGGCGGGGACGGTGCGGCTGACCGATGCGGGCGCCACCACGCTCTTCGATGCGCTCTATGATCCGGAGGCGCGCGTGGCCGCGGCACAGCTGCTGCTGCGGGCTGAGCCGCTCAGCCCAGCCTCGAAGCGGTCGCTTGGCGAGGTCGTGCGCAGTCTGCAGCGCTCGCGCAATGTGACGCGGGATCCGGAATTCGACGGGCTGCTGGAGGCGCTGTTGCTGCAGCAGGCGGCCCACGGCCAAGCGCTCGGCGGCAGCCCGTCGCCCCGGACCAACGTCGCCCTGCTCCTCGTTAGCCCCACGCTGGCGGA
>CAZKXY010000084.1:0-2945 GCA_964556925.1 uncultured Planctomycetales bacterium
ACAAACGTTACATCAGGTGGCATCGCGCCGACCATGACGCGGGTCATACAGGAAACGGCCTCAGACGCGGGAGGGGGCGAAGGGGGTGAGGTCGAACGAGGGGCGGCCGCGCAGGATGAGCTCGGCCATCAGCTTGGCCGTGATCGGGGCAAGCAGGATGCCGTGGCGGAAGTGGCCGGTGGCGACATAGAGCCCCTCGACCGGGGTCTGACCCATGATCGGCAGGCGGTCGCTCGTGGCGGGCCGGAACCCGGCCCAGGCCTCCATGAAGGTGCACGCATCGAGGGCGCTCGTCAGATGCCGAATGCCGGAGAGGATGCTGTGGATGCCGTGGACAGTGAGCGCCCGCTCAAAGCCGACATACTCCACGGTGGAGCCGACGAGCAGCCGTCCATCGCGGCGCTGGACCACATACGCGCGCTCGGCCATGATCGCATGGCGCACCAGCCGCGTCGGCCCCTTGAAGACCAGGATCTGCCCGCGCGCCGGCTCGACCGGAAGCGGGACCGGAAACGCCCCGTCCAGATTCGCCCAGCCGCCTAAACAGTTCACGACGACCGGCGCTGCCAAGAGGCCCTGCGCGGTTTCGACGCCGCGCACCGCGTGGCGCTCTACCAGGACGCGTCGGACCGGGGTCTGCTCCAACAGCGCAACCCCCGCCTTCCGACACGCCGCGGCCAGCGCGTGCATCAGCACGACGTTGTCCACCTGCGCCTCGGTGGGAAAGTGGAAGCCGCGCCGCAGGCGGCCGTCGAGCATCGGCTCATGCCGTCGGACCTCCTTCGGCGACCAGATGTCGACGCGCAGCCCCAGCCGTCGCTGCCAGCGGGCCCGCCGGCGCATCACCTGCTCTTCCTGGCCGGTCATGGCCGGATACAGGATGCCGTCAACGTGGTAGCCCACCGAGATCCCGGAGCGCCGCTCGAGGTGCTCCACCCAGCGGGGATACATCCGCCGGGCGGCCTGGCACAGCTCAAACAGCGGCCCGGGGCTGACGAGATCGATCTGCGCGGCCAAAATCCCGGCGGCGGCCGCGGAGGCCTCGGCGCCGATGCGGCCGCGCTCGACGACCGCCACGCGCTGACCGTGGCGCGCCAGCTCCTCGGCCAGCGCGCAGCCGATGATCCCTCCGCCCAACACGATGACCTCAGAGGGCTTCATCTCCTCACGAGGTGTCGCAGGGCGGCACCGTCTCGGTCAGCTGCCGGCGCTTCGCCGGGGTGAGCGCGGACACCAAGCGAAAGCCTGGCTGCGCGTGGGCATCCGCTTTTTTCATGAGCAGCCACTCCTTGCCCGTCGCGCGCGGACCCTGCAGTTTGATCAGCGCAAATGCCCCCTTCAGCCGCTTGCCCGCCAGCTCGAACCTCAGCGATCCGCGTGACAGCGCCGCGCCTGGATCGTCGGGTTCCAGCGGCGTGAACGCCCCCCGGTCCCAGATGACGACCGGCCCGGCGCCGTACCGGCCGGCCGGGATGATGCCCTCAAAATCGCCATACTCGAGCGGATGGTCATCCACCGCCACGGCGAGCCGCTTGTCGGCCGGGCTCATCGACGGCCCCTTGGGCACCGCCCACGACTTCAGCACGCCGTCGATCTCCAGCCGGACATCATAGTGGAGCCGCGAGGCATGATGCTCGTGGATGACAAACGTCGGGTGGGCCATCAACTTGCGGGGTCACGCCGCGGCAGGACCCGTCGGGCTGGCCTGCGGCTGCCCGATGCGGACGAACGGGGCCGGAACCTGGGCGACAAGGAACACTTTGCTCTCGCGAAAGAACACCACGCCCGCCTCATGCGCCTCGCGCGCGAGCACGCGCGCGATGACCGGTTGCTCGATCTTGCGCTGCGCGACGGCCAGCGCCTCCTCGGCCGTCTCGCTCAGGTGCAGCAATCGCCGGTCGGTCGGCTTCAACCCCGCTGTCCGAACCGTCTCCGCGCTGCCCGCCGCGATCCCGTGGTATAGCTGGGCGGGCGGCTCGACGGCAGGCCCGGGCGGCTCGACGGGGATCGAGTGGCCGTAGCGGGCGCGGATGCGCCCCTGGGCGATCTCAAACCGCTCGGCCCCGGCCGACGCGGTGATGAGCTCGCGCAGCCGCTCCGGTGTCAGCGAGGGGTAGCGGCCGCACGCGACCCGCCTGAACTCCTCGAAATCGACGTAGCCGTGCCGGTCGATCTGCAGCCCGTAGCGCTCCGGGTTATGCCGGAGCACGTAGGCCATCCAGCGGCTGAACCGCTCGGCCGCAAACTCGTAGGGGATCATTTGCAAATGCGGAATGACCAATTCCACACTCCGCACTCCGCATTCCACAGTGCGCAATTACTGCTCAACGGGAAAGCCGGCGCGCTTCCACTCCTCGATCCCGCCGATCATCTCCCGGGCGCGAAAGCCCTTGGACGCGAGGATGAGGGCGGCCTTCGTGCACAGCAGGCACGTCACGCTCCAGCAGTACGTGATGATCTCTCTCGTCTTCGGCAGCTCCGAGAGCCGCGTGGGGAGCTCCTCGAAGGGAATGTGGAGCGCCCCGGGAACATGGCCTTTGGCGAACCCCTCCCGCGTGCGAACATCCAGGATGACGATGCGGCCCGGCTCCAGGTCCATCAGCCGTTTGACGTTGTGCGGCCCCAGTTCGGCGGCAAGTTTCGCCTCGAAATAGCGCTTCAGTTGCGCGGGCGTCGCAGGGTTGATCGCGGGCGTCACCGCGCGCCGTGCGGCAGTAGCTGGCATCCTCTCCCTCCGTGTTGCGTCAGCCCCAGGGACATGTCTATTCTCCCACAGGGGGTGAAACGGTCAAGCGGTTGTTGACAGCGCGGGAACGGGTGCGCTAGACTCAGCCGAGACGACCACAAGGAGGATCGCATGGCGCTCGACACGAAGAAGCTGATCCAGCTGATGAACGAGGGGCTGGAGATGGAGTACGCGAGCCAGATCCAGTACCTGACGCAGG
>CAZKXY010000085.1:0-2927 GCA_964556925.1 uncultured Planctomycetales bacterium
ATCATCTTCGCGTAGCAGCCGGCCTCGAAGTTGAAGACCCCGCGATCGCTCCAGCCGTGCTCGTCATCGCCAATGAGCGTGCGGCGCGAATCGGCCGACAGGGAGGTCTTGCCGGTGCCGGACAGGCCGAAGAAGATCGCGACGTCGCCTGAGGGGCCGATGTTGGCCGCGCAGTGCATCGAGAGCACGCGCCTCAACGGCAGCAGGTAGTTCATGATCGTGAAGACCGACTTCTTGATCTCCCCCGCGTAGCTCGTGCCGCCGATGAGGATGAGCCGCTTGCCGAAATGCACGAGGATGAACGTCGAGGAGGCGGTGCCGTCCCGCTCCGGCTCGGCGTGGAAGTTGGGCGCGTGCAGCACCGTGAACCCCGCCCCACGGGCTAAAGCCCGTGGTTTCGGGGAATCGCCTTTCGGGGATTCTCCTTCCTCCCCGCACTCAAGTGCGGGGCTTCCGTGGGGCGGGGTGAACTCCACCGGGGACGTCGCGGGGTCGCGCTGCGGCATCCCCCCACCTGTGTGCCCACCGCCAACCAGGCGGCGGGCTCGACCTGCGGACGACTCGCTGACGGCCCCGCCGGAAGCGGGGCCGAGCACAGGTGGGGGGATGAACATCGTCCGGGCGAACAGGCTGTGCCACGCCGTCTCGGTGATGACGCGGATGGGGTGGCGAAAGGCCGGATCCGCCCCGACGGAGCAGTCCTGCACGAAGAGGTCCTGGCCCTGGAGGTAGGAGAGGACGCGCGCGTGCAGCCGGTCGAACCGGCGGGGCTCAAACGGCCGGTTAACCGTGCCCCACCAGATGTGCTGCTCGCTCGACGGCTCCTGGACGATGAACTTGTCGTTTGGGGAGCGGCCGGTGTGCTGGCCGGTGCGCACGACCAGCGCCCCGCCCTGCGCGACGTGGCCCTCGCGCCGGCGCAAGGCTTCCTCATAGAGCGCCGGCACCCCGAGGTTCCAGAAGACGCGGTCGGGGCGCCGAATGCCGTGGCGCGCTAAGGTGTCATCGGCTTGGGACGGACCGGTCCGACGGGTGGCGCTCGGGAGATGGCGCCGGCGCGCGGCGTGGGTGGGGCGTGTCATCGATCCTCCGGTGCTCGATCCAGCATAGCAGCGCCCTCAGGCTGCGTCTATGACTCCCATCATACGTAGCGGGCGCCGGAGTCCGGGAAGATCATGACGAGGGTGGCCGGCGTGTCCTCCTGATCGGCGGAACGCTGCTCGGCGAGCTGGAGGCCAGCGGCGTGCGGCCAATCAACCCCAACACACCGTTGGCGGGGAGCTTGGGGCTCCGGGCTGGGGTCATCAGGCGCCCTGAGCCCACAGCCCTCAGCCCAGAGCCAAGGCTAACGTTGGTTCTCAACCTCAGGTCCGGCATCGGCTTCCTCGTCCCACTCCAGGCCGAGCGCGATCTTGCACTCTTCCGAGGCCATCGTGCGCGGATCCCAGGGCGGCGTGAACACGATATTCACGACGGCGTGCTTCACACCCGGCACTGAGGCCAGCGCGCGCTGCACCATCGCCTTGAGTTGCGGCCCGTAGGGGCAGAACGGCGAGGTGAACGTCATCGTCAGCTTCACCTCGTCGCCGTCCGGCTGCGGATTGATATCGGCGGCGTAGATCAGCCCCAGGTCCACGATCCCTAAGTGCAGTTCCGGATCCTCGATCGGCTTCAATGCCGCCAGGACCTGCTCTTCAGTGACGGCCATGCGCGTACTCCTCCAACCCCTGCTCGACGACGTTCCACGACAGGGCGGCGCACTTGATCCGCACCGGAAACTTGCGCACCCCGGCGAGCGCCTCCAGATCCCCGAGGTCCAGCGCCGGATCAGGCTCGCGGCCCTGCATCAGGCCTTTCATGGCCTCAATCACCTGCGCGGCTTCCGGGAGGGTCTTGCCTTCGATCTGGGCCGCCAGCATCGAGGCCGAGGCCTGGCTGATCGCGCAGCCTTTGCCCCGAAACCGGACGCGCGCAAGCCGGCCGTCCGCCAGCTTGAGATGAAAGGTCATCTCGTCCCCGCAGAGCGGGTTGGCGCCGTCGGCGTGGACCTGCGCCTCCGGCAGCTCGCCGCTGTGCGTGGGGCTGCGGAAGTGCTCCAGGATGACTTCGCGATAGAGCTCATCAAGCTGTTCGAGCATCACTCCGCCCAGAACGACTTCCAGTACTTCGCCTTGACCGTGGCGCTCATCAGCACGCCGACGAGCATCAGCCAGCCGCCGCTCGACGCCGGGCAGCCGCCCGCCGCGGCGAGCAAGCCCAGCCCGAACGCCGCCAGCATCTTGCCGCTCACATCGAGCGCCAGATCGCCGAGGCTGAGCTGCGTCCGGACTCGGTTCCACCGCTCTGTCAGCGTCGTCATCATCCCACCACCTGCCGGCGGCGGTGCCTGCGGCACGGAACCAGCTGGGCGCCGCCGGACCAGCGGCGTCGCAGACATCCCTGGGGGCTGGTCGTCCGCCTCCGGCGGACAGCGGCAGGTGGTGGGATCACGTCGCCACGCGGACCGGCTTGCGGAAGAAGGCCTTCACCGTCTGCACGCCCTCCACCAGCCGGTCGATCTCCTCCGGCGTATTATAGAGGTAGACGCTCGCCCGCACCGTCGCCGCGACCCCCAGGCGCCGCATGAGCGGCTTGGCGCAGTGGTGCCCGGCCCGGACGGCGATGCCCTCCGCATCGAGGACCGTGCCGACGTCGTGCGGATGCAGCCCCTCGAGGTTGAACGAGACCGCCCCGCCGCGCATCCCCGTGGCCGGGTCCGGCCCGTACAGCGTCACGTCGTCGAGCTCGCCGAGCCGCTTGACCGCGTACGCCAGCAGCTGTCGCTCGTGCGCCTGCACCTGGTCCATCCCGAGCCGCGTCAGGTAGGCGAGCGCCTCGCCGAAGGCGATGACATCCGCGATGTTCGGCGTGCCGGCCTCGAACTTCCA
>CAZKXY010000086.1:0-2882 GCA_964556925.1 uncultured Planctomycetales bacterium
CGCTCGACCGGCGTGCTGGCGGCGGCCACCGGCATCAGCCGCATCCTCGGGTTTGTCCGGGATATCTTGATCGCCGGCCTGTTTGGGACGGCGTCGCAGGCCCAGGCGTTCATCGTGGCCTTCCGGCTGCCCAACCTCATGCGGGATCTGGTGGCGGAAGGCGCGGTGACGAGCGCGGTGGTGCCCGTCTTGAGCGGCTACCGGACCACGCGTCCGCCGGAGGAGTTCTGGCGCTTGAGCCAGGCGCTGTGGACTCGATCGGTCGTCCTGCTCTGCGCGCTCGGGGCCGTGGGGGTCGT
Organism: uncultured Planctomycetales bacterium; assembly: GCA_964556925.1. Lineage (GTDB taxonomy): Bacteria > Omnitrophota > Gorgyraeia > Aquiviventales > Aquiviventaceae > CAZKXY01. Next base: position 300 of record CAZKXY010000086.1, read on the forward strand.
GGCCGCTGCGCCAATCGTGCGGCTGGTGGCTCCGGGGTTTGTCAACGATCCCGACACCTTTGCGCTCACGGTGCGGCTGACGCGCGTGCTCTTTCCCTTCATCACGCTGGTGGGGCTGTGGGCGTATTTCACCGGGCTGTTGAACAGCCTGGGCCATTTCGGGACGCCGGCGCTGGGGCCCGCGGTGTTGAACGTCGCCATGATCGCCGGGTGTCTCTGGGGTGTCCCTCGCATGAGCCCGGGGGTGCTGGCGCTGGCGATCAGCGTGATGGTGGGGGGGATCATTCAACTCGCGCTCCAGCTCCCCCTCGCCCTCCGGCTGGGGTTTCGATGGGGCTGGCGCTGGGCCCATCCAGGCGCAGGGGAGGTTCTGCGGCTCCTGGGTCCGCGCGTGCTGGGCGCGGCGGTCTATCAGGCGAGCGTCCTCCTCGATACCGTGTTGGCGTCCCTCGCCGCGGTGGTCGGAGCCGGCGCCGTCGCGGCGCTCTATTTTGCCAATCGGCTGGTCCAGTTGCCGTTGGCGCTCTTCGGCACCGCCTCTGCGCAGGCCAGCCTGCCCTCGCTCTCCGAGCAGGCGGCTCGCGGCGACCGGGAGGCGTTCCGGGGCACGCTCCTGTCGGTGCTCCGCATGGTGGCCTTCGTGATGCTGCCCGCTTCCGCGGGCCTCATCGTGCTCGCGGTCCCCATCGTGCGCGGACTGTTTGAGCGGGGGGCGTTTGATTCCGGCTCGACGGCGATGACCGCGCAGGCGCTGGCGTGCTACGCGGTGGGATTGCTCGCCTACGGGCTCAACAAAATCCTCACCGGCGCCTCCTACGCGCTGAGGGATACGCGCACGCCGGTCCGCCTCGCCATCGAAGCGCTGGCGGTGAACCTCCTCCTGAGCCTGCTGTTGATGTGGCCGCTGCGGGTGGGGGGGTTGGCCCTGGCGGCCGCCGCGAGCAATACGCTGAATGCGTACCGGCTGGTGCGACACCTGGAGCGTCGATTGGGCGCGCCGCTGCTCCAGCCGCTGGGCGAGCCCGCGCGTCGCATCCTCGCCGCCTCCGCGCTCATGGCCGTGGGATGCTGGGCGCTGTGGCGGCTCGGCCCTCTCGCGGCGTGGCCGCGCCTGGGGCTGCCGGTCGTCATCCTGTTCGGCCTGGGATTGTATGCCGGTTCGTGTCGCGTGATGGGCGTGCAGGAATTGCCCGCGGTCCTCCGATGGCTCGGCAGGTCTCGACGCTCCAGCGCCTTCGTGAGCGCATAAGCCAGGCGCCCGACCAACCGGGCGTCTACCTGTTTCGTGATGCCCAGGGGCGCGTGCTCTACGTCGGGAAGGCCGTGAGCCTGCGCAAGCGCCTCTCCTCGTACATCCGCCACGCCGCCGCCCTCACCCCTCGCATCGCCCAGATGATGACGCGCGTGACGGATCTGGAGACGCGCCCCACCGCCTCGGAAGCCGAAGCGCTCCTGCTGGAGTCCCGCCTGATCAAGGCGGAAAAGCCCCGGTACAACGTGGCGTTTCGAGACGACAAGAGCTACCCGCTGTTGAAGGTGACCGGGGAGCCGTTTCCGCGTCTCCTCGTCACGCGACGCCGTCAGGCCGATGGGGCGACCTATTTCGGCCCCTATCCCGACGCCGGCCTGATGCACGCGGCCGTCCGCTTTCTCCGCCGCGTCTTCCCCCTGCGCACCTGCCGCGCCTTCCCCAAGGCGCCCTGCCTGGAGTATCACCTCGGACAGTGCCTGGCCCCGTGCGTCGGCTACATCGCGGCCCCGGCCTACCAGCGCATCGTCGGCGACCTGGTGGCGTTCCTGGAAGGCAAGCGCGATCGGTTGTTGCGGGAGCTGGCGCGGCGCATGGCGCAGGCCGCCCGCGACCAGCGCTTCGAGGAGGCCGCGCGCCTGCGCGATCAGATCCAGGCCCTGACGTCGGTGATCGTCGCCAAGGCAAAGTCGCTCACGGCGGGTCCATTGGAGCAGTTGCAGGCCGCCCTCAAGCTGCCCCGCCTGCCTCGGCGGATCGAGGCCTTCGACGTCTCCAACATCTTCGGCTCATGGGCGGTGGGCTCCCTGGTGGTGTTTCAGGACGGCCGGCCGTATCCGGCGCACTACCGGCGGTTCAAGATCGCCCGCGTGCAAGGGATCGACGACTACCGGATGATGCGGGAGATCGTCCATCGACGCTACAGCGGGACGCTGGCCGCAAAGCTGCCGTCCCCGGACCTGATCCTCATCGATGGAGGCAAGGGCCACCTGGCCGCCGCGTGCGAGGCGCTGGCCGCGCTGTCCCTGACGGCGCCGATCCTGGGACTCGCGAAGCGGTTTGAGCAGATCTTCCTGCCGGGATCGCAGGCGCCGGTGGTGTTGCTGCCGACGTCGCCGGTGCTCCACCTGCTCCAGCACGTGCGGGACGAAGCCCACCGCTTCGCCGTGCGCTATCACCGTCAGCTCCGGCGCCGGGTCGTCAAGGGTTCGCTGCTCGACGCCATTCCCGGCGTGGGGCCCGTCCGAAAGATGCGGTTGCTGCGCCGCTTCCGTTCCCTCGATGCGCTGGCGCAGACCCCTGTGGAGGAGATCGCGCGCGCGGGCCGCCTGCCG
>CAZKXY010000087.1:0-2534 GCA_964556925.1 uncultured Planctomycetales bacterium
ACGCAGGCGTCGTTGACGAGGTAGCGGGTGGGAAAGTTGTCGGTCCCATCGATGACGATGTCGAAGCCGGTGATGAGCTCCAGGATGTTCTCCCGCGAGAGCTTGGTATTGACGGCCTGCACCTCCACGTCGGGGTTGATGCCGAGGATGCGCTCTTTGGCGGATTCGACTTTCAGCCGCCCGACGTCCTCGGTGCGGTGGATGATCTGCCGCTGGAGGTTGGCGACATCCACCGTGTCGAAGTCCACGATGCCCAGCCGGCCCACCCCGGCGGCGGCGAGGTAGAGGCCAAGCGGCGAGCCCAGCCCGCCGGCGCCGATGAGCAGGATACCGGCATCCTTGAGCTTCTGCTGCCCCTCCACGCCGACCTCCGGCATGATGAGGTGCCGGCTGTACCGCAAGATCTGGTCGCGCGTGAGATTGGCCATTAAAAGGTGAGCACCTTGTCGGCCGCGGCGACATCCTCGAGCAAGAACGCCGGCAGGCCGCGCGCCTCGTCCACTTCTCCGATGAGTTGCTCCTTCGTCAACCCCCAGATGGCCAGCGACGAGCTGCAGGCGTAATACTTCACGTCACCGGACGCCTTGATGTCGCGGCAGAGCTGGTGCAGGTCGGCAAGATCCATCTTCGCCAACCGCCGCGGCACGTCTGGATCGGCCGCGTACGCCGGGGAGGGCTCGTACCGGTTGATGGCGTCCGGCGTGAGCCGCTTCACCGACTCGTCGCGGAAGAACACCCTGACCCTCATGTCCGAATGCACCGCGGCCATGAGCAGCGTCAACACCTGTATCAGATGGTTGGTACTTCCCCCAGAGACAATTACCGCTAGTGTTTTCATCCTGCGAGAATCCTGCGTTACTTCTCTGTATCGGACCATTTCTCTTTTCCTGTCGATCGACTGAAGGAAAAGAGAAGTGGTCCGGCTGTTGCGCTCGCCGACCCTAGAAGCGGTCCGGCTGTTCCGCTAGGGCCCCTCGCTCTCCGGCACCTTCGGCGCCGGCACGTCCTCCGCCCCCTCAAGCGGGTGGTGGCCGTTGGTCAACAGCTTGAGCAGTCGCGCGTCGCCCACCCGCTTGCACCACGCGTTGAACGGCTCCCCGGGGTTGCGCTGCGTCTTAAAGCCGAGCAGGAGCGACTCGAGCCGCTCGGCGCACTCGGTCGCCGGCACCTTCCGCAGGATCGGGTGGTTGAACGCCGCCCCGCGGCCCATCTCGCCCCCCACGAGGATATCGTAGGCGTCGACGATCTGCCCGTCGACTTTCGTCTTGGAGCCCATCAGCCCGATGTGGGCGATCTGGTACTGGGCGCAGGCGTTGGGGCAGCCGGTGATGTGCAGGCGCAGCGGCTCGTCGAGCGGCACCCGCTGTTCCAGAGACTCGACGATCTGGCGCGAGCGCGCCTTCGTCTCGGTGATGGCCAGCTTGCAGAACTCGGTGCCGGTGCACGTCACGACGCTGCGGCGCACCGGATGCGCGTTGATCGACAGCCCCGCCTCGGCGAGCCCCTCGAGGACCCTGTCGACGTTCGGTTCAGGGATGTTGAGGAGCAGGATGTTCTGCCGGTTCGTCAGGCGGAGCGTGCCCCCCTCCCCGTAGCGGCGGCAGAGATCGGCCACCCGATGCATCTGCTGGCTGGTGATCCGGCCGACGAGCACCGGCGCGCCGACGTAGTACAGGCCCGGCTGCTTCTGCGCATGCACGCCGAGGTGATCCCGGTAGGTGTCCGGCGGCTCCTGGAAGTCGGCCGGGGTGTCCTCGAGCCGTCGGCCCAGCCGTTCCTCCAGCGCCTGCCGGAACTTCGCCGCGCCCCAGTCGTGGATGAGGAACTTGAGGCGGGCGCGATGGCGCTTCTCGCGGTACTCCGGCGCATCCCGCCAGATGTCGGTGATATGGCGGACCACCTCCAAGACCTCGCCGGGCGTGACGAAGGCGCCCAGCCGCTGGCTGAGGAACGGCTGCGTGGACAGCCCGCCGCCGACGCGCAGGTCGAAGCCGGCCTCGGCGCGGCCGCCTCCGCCAGAAGCGGATCCGCCGCTGGCGGACGCCGGGCGGGTCGCGCCGACCAGCGACACGCACTGGATCTCGGGGTGGACGCACCACGTGCGGCAGCCGGAGATGCTGAGCTTGTACTTCCGGGGCAGGTTCGCGTAGTCGCGGTTGCCGAGAAAGAAGTCGCTCACCTGCTGCACGACCGGACTGGCGTCCAGGATCTCGTCCTGATCGACGCCGGCCACCGGGCAGCCGACGACGTTGCGCATGATGTCCCCGCAGGCGCCGAGCGTGGAGATGCCCGCCGCCTGCAGCTGCTGCAGGATCTCCACCGCCTGGGTGTGGTGGATCCAGTGGAGCTGGAAGTCCTGCCGCGTCGTGATGTCGGCGTAGCCCTTGTTCTTCGTCGCGGCGATCTCGGCCACGGTGTCGAGCTGCTCGGGCGTCACGAAGCCGTTGGGCTGCTTCGTGCGGAGCATGAAGTAGCCCTTCTCGTGCCGGTGGGTGTAGAGCCCGACCCACTTGCACATGAACAGGTCGTCTTCC
>CAZKXY010000088.1:0-2489 GCA_964556925.1 uncultured Planctomycetales bacterium
GCTACAATGTGATCCTCCGCCGCCGCGAGTGGCAGCGCCTGCCTCTTCACGAGGGCCGCGCCCGCCTCATTGACCTGCTGAGCCGAATGCGCTGGCCGGTCCCGGTCGAGCACGCAGAGGTGGTCTTTGACACCCGCGATCCATCGGCGCGACGCCTGCGGGCGGCGGAGCGGATTGCGGTCCGTTTCGCGACACCCTCGGCGGACGCCCACCTGCAGCAGGCCATCCGCGACAGCGGGGCACCCGAGCGCCTGCTGGTCATCTCCGATGACGGCGCCATCATCGCCACGGCGCGCGCCCACGGGGCCAGGGTGCACGCGGTCTCCTGGCTGTTGGAGCGCGGCGGGGCCACGACGTCGCCTGTCGCGGGCCGGGCTTCCCGGACCTCCGGGGACTCCGAGAAACCCACGCTCTCCCCAGGCGCGGCGCGCCGGATCACCCGGGAGCTCGAGGAGCGATGGCTCAAGCCCGATCGGCCCGGCTGAGGCGTAAGGCCGGCGCGGGCAGGGAGCTCGGCGCTGTCTGCTTCGATCTCGACGGCGTGCTGATGGACACGATGCCGCTCCATGCGCGGGCGTGGCAGGAAGCGCTGCGGGAGCGTGGCCGGTCCGTGGCGAGGCGCGAGATCTATGCGTGGGAAGGGGAGCGGGGCCTCGCGACGGCGCGCCGCCTGCTCGGGAGGGGAGGCCGGCGACTCCGGCCGCGGGCGGTGGCGGCGCTGCTGGCTGAGAAGGAGCGTCGCTTTGGCGTCCTGGCGCGAAGCGCTCGCGTTGACCCCCGGCTCGATGAGCTTCTGGAGCGGCTGGCCCGCAGCGGCCTGGCACTCGGCCTGGTGACCGGGACGTCCTCCGGAGAGATCCGCCGGATGCTGCCCCGGAGGGTGCTGGCCGCGTTCCGGGCCATCGTGACGGGCGACCAGGTCCGGCTGGGGAAACCACACCCGGAGCCCTATCGGGTCGCGTTCCGCCGGCTGAGGGTGTCCGCTGCTCGCGCCCTGGTCATCGAGAATGCGCCCTACGGCATCCGCGCCGCGCGCCGGGCCGGCGCGGGGCTGATCGTGGCACTCGCCAGCTCGTTGCCTCCGCGGTTCCTGCGTGAAGCCGACGTGACGGTGAGTTCGGCGGCGCGGCTGCGCGGGCTGCTCGAGCGGCTGTGCCTCTCGGGCCCGTCAAGCCATTTAAGAATGTAACCCAGTAGTAGGCTCTTTGGATGGGGGTCTGGGGGAAGGGTGGATAACCTGTGCGCCTGTGGATATCCGGCGTTGCCGCGTCCGGGTCGCCAGGCGGAAGATACGCGCGAGGCGCTCGTCGATCCGCTGGGCGAGGACGAAGGGATCGAGTCGAGCGCGGAGCTGACGCAGCGCCGCGACCTTGCGCGGATCGGCATCCGGACAGGCGGCCACGCGATCCAGCGGGGTCTGCGCCGCGTCGTAGACCCGCGTCAGCCGGGAGCCGACCCGGATCTTCTGCGCGAGCTTCACCGAGGGCTGGAAGAGGTTCATGAACAGCCGCAGGTCCCGCTGGTAGAGCCCGTTGATCGCGGCGCAGGCGGCCGCGGTGTCGTAGCGCTCCCAGGCGAGGAGCCGGCGCACATGGGTCCAGTTCTTCTGCTCGACGTGGGCGTTGTCGTCTTTCTTGTAGGGGCGTCCGCGGGTGAACTGCAGCTGCTGGCGTTGCGCGTACCGCCAGAGCGGGTGGTTGATGAACTCGCTGCCGTTGTCCGAGTCGATCCCGCGGAGGGGGAAGGGCAGGCCCCGGCGCATGTCCTCGAGCGCCGCCTCGATGCCCGTCGCCCCCTTGCCCCGCACCGCGCGCGCCTCGGTCCACGTCGTGTGGATGTCGGTGAGGGTCAGCGAGTAGACGAAGTCTCCCTCGGCGCAGTCGCCCGAATGCGAGACGAGATCGATCTCGGCGTAGCCGGGCTGCGTCACATCCCAGTGGTCGGTCTTGATGGGGATGTGATGCTTGAGCAGGGTCCCCGGCTTGGTGCGGCCATACAGCCGACGGCGGCTCTGCCGCTTCTTCGCCTGCAGCCGTCGGTCGAGCTGCCGCGCGCTGATCGTCAGGACTTGGCGCTCGAGGGAGGGGGTCAGCCTGAAGCGCGGACGAATCCAGGGCAGCCAGACGGGCAGCAGCGCCTTCAGCCGCACCGACCACGGATAGCCCGCGGCTTCCCACACCGACGTGAGGATCGCGAGCGCTTGGGCGCTGTACCGGGCAGGCCGCCGCCGGCGCCCCCTGGGAGGACGCGCCGGCGGTGGCCCGTTGAGCAGCCGAATCGCGTACTTGCGATGGTAGCCGCAGACCTGACAACACTCGTCCAAGATGCGGGACTTCTCGGCTGGTGCAGCCCGGCGGTAGCGGGCGTAGATGGCGCACAGGTACTCCCATTTGGCGCGTCGGCTCATGATGCAACCCTCCGGGTGTTGGGTTACATCTTAGATGGCGCGACGATAGGGTCACGGGTAACATTTTAGACGGCGCGAGACG
>CAZKXY010000089.1:0-2415 GCA_964556925.1 uncultured Planctomycetales bacterium
GAGCACAACCCGCGCGATGTGCGCGCCCCGCGCCTCGAAGACGTCATCTTCAACGGCACCGATCGCCGGGCGCCGCTGTCGATGGCCGAGGTGCAGTTGACGATCGCCAATGAGCAGGGACTGCTGCCGGTGTCGTTCACGGAAGTGACCATCGCGCGCCGCGTCTACCGCTCCGGCGAGAGCGAATGCTTCATCAACCAGAGCCCCTGCCGGCTGAGAGACATCCAGGAGCTGCTCCTGGGCACCGGACTTGGCGGCGGGGCCTATGCCATCATCGAGCAAGGCCACATCGACCTGATCCTCTCCTCCAAGCCGGAGGAACGCCGCCTGCCGTTTGAGGAGGCGAGCGGGGTGGCGAAGTACCTCGCCAAGCGGCAGGAGACGATGCGGCGGCTCGATGACGTCGAGGACCACCTGGTGCGCATCGCCGACATCATCGGTGAGGTCCGGCGGCAGCTCGGCGCGTTGGAGCGGGCGGCGCAGAAGGCCCGCCGCTACAAGTCGCAGTGGGAGCAGCTCAAGCAGTTGGAGCTCCAGCTCGCGATGGATGAGCTGCACACCGGCCAGACGCGCCGGGTGGAGCTGGAACGGCAACTTCAGGCCCTCCAGACCCAGCGCGAGGAGCAGGACGCGCAGAAGCAGCGCCACGTCGCGGCCTTTGAGGCAGGCAAGGCGGCCGCCTCGACGCTGCAGCAGCAGGTGCACGCGCTGCGAACGACGGTGGTGGAGTGCGCAAGCCAGATCGACCAGCATGAGAGCCAGTCCACCCTGAAGACGCGCTGGATCGAGGAGCTGACTGCCCAGATGCGCCACATCGAGGAGGAGAGCGCGCAGCTTGGCGCGCGGCTCGCCCAGGTGGAGGAGCAGCGGGTGCGGATGGAGGACGGCATCGCCGAGCTTCAGGCGCAGGTGGCCGCCGCCCAGCAGCAGGGGACGCAGCAGACCGGCGAGCTCGCTGTTCTTGAGCAGGATCTCCACGGGACCGCCGACGCCGTGGCGGCCGCGAAGGCGACACTGTTTGAGGCCGCCTCTGAGGCGTCGCATCAGCGCAACGAGCTGGCCCGGGCGAGCTCGCGCCTCCAGGCGCTCGATGCCCAGGTGGCGCGGGTGGAAGGGCAACGGACGCAGCAGGCGGCGCGCGCCGAGGAGATGCGGCATCACCGCGAGGCGTCCCTGCAGGAGCGCGGTGCGCTGCAGGCGCAGCGCGAGACGATCCAGCAGCAGCTTGCTTCCACCGAGGAGGCGCTGAAGGCCGCCGAGGCCACGCGCCATGAGCTGAGCGGCCGGGTGCACCAACTGCACGAGCAGCTCGCGCGTGAGCGGGCCCAGGTGGCGCTCTTGGAAGATCTCTGGAAGCACTACGAAGGGTTCCCTGAGGCCGTGAAGATGCTCATCGCCCAGTCGATCGACGGGCTCCTCGGCCCGCTGGTGGACCTTGTGCAAGCCGCACCCGGCTATGAGGAGGTGGTCGAGGCGGCCTTGGGCCCGTTGGCGGAGGCGCTGGTGGTTCGGGACCGGGCGGCGCTCGGGCACTGCCGCGCAGCGCTGCAGGCGCAGCAGCTCGGCGGCTGCCGTTTCCTCGTGCTGTCCGATTGTCCTCAGATGGCAGGGGCGGCGGTGGCGCCACCCCCCGACGCCGGAGTGGCGGGCGCAGTCAAGGGGTACGTCCAGACCGATCCGTCGTACCAGCCGTTGATCGATTGGCTGTTGGATGACTCCTGGCTGGTCGAGGACATCCAACGGTGGCTGGACGGTCATCCGATGCCGCAGAGTCGGCTGGTGAGCGCATGGGGTGATCGGTGGGACCGACGGTCCTGGCGGTTTGGCGGCGCGCGCTCCGGCACGTCCAGCCGTCTTGGCCGGCGGCAACGCTGGGAGCATGCGAAGACCAGCCTCCAGGCGCTTGATCAGGAGCGCGCGAGGCTCGACGCGGAGGCGGCGCAGACGGAGCAGGCCTGGCGTTCGTTGATCAGCGAGCAGGAGTCCGGAAAAAGCCGGTTGGGACAGGTGATGCCGAGCCTCCACAAGCTCGAGTCGTCCCTCGCTCACCTGACGCATGAGCTGGAACGCTCGGAGCAGGAGCGGCAGACGTTGACCTTGGAGCTGCAGGAGCTGACGACTCAGCAGGAGGCGTGCCGGTCGGCGATGCACGCAGCCCAGCAGGCGGCCGCCGACGCGGAGGAGCGTCAGCGCCGGTTTGAGCAGGCGCTGGCTGAGGCGCAGGCGGCTCGTGAAGCGGCCGAGCAGCGCCGGCAACAGCTCGTCGTGGCCAAGGCGCAGGGGGAAGCGACGCTGACCTCGCTGGGCGAGCGGGTGCAGGCCCTGGAGACGCGACGGCAGGAGCTTGAGGCGGAGCGCACACGCCTGACCCAGCAGCTCGACGCGAAGACCACGCAGCGGCAGGAAGCCGAACGC
>CAZKXY010000090.1:0-2271 GCA_964556925.1 uncultured Planctomycetales bacterium
TCGATATCTGGGTCACGCAGGTCGGTACCGGACGATTCACGAATCTCACGCGCGGCACAGAGGTCGTCGGCCCAGCAAGCGTGATCAACCGGTCTATAGGGTTTTCGCCTGACGGAGCCGAGATCTGGCAGGGGCAGGATGCGGCACGGCGGGGGCTACAGCTGAGGCCACTGCTGGGCGGACCCCCGCGTGTGTTCCTGCAGGAAGGCTCGATCAATGTGAGTTGGTCCCCGGATGGCGCGTTCGTCGCCTATAACGCAACCGACCTGGGTGACCCGATTTTTGTTGCGGATCGGACCGGCGCCGATGCCAGGGAGATCTACCGAAGCCCGATACCAGGCGGACATAATCATTTGGGTGGAGATCCTTTAAATAGACGGAAAATCAACGAGTTACAGTAAAAAGACGCATCGGACAGGGCCGAATTATGGCACTTTAGGTCAGCGCCGGACCATAGGTCCGGGGAAAGGCGACCACGATGCGTATGGCCACGGCACGACAGACGGTTCTCGCGGACGGGTTCACCGAGGCGGAAGCCAACTTTGCGGGATTGGTGAGGCGTCTGCAGTCGGCGGAGACGGCCCACATGTCGCACAGCGATCTCGAAACCCTGCTGGAACGGGAGGGGCGCGAGTTGATGCGGCAGCTGCTCCAGGCGCATCTGGACCTGCGCGCGCAGGCGAAGGCGGCCGGACCGGTGGTCGGGGCCGACGGAGTCGCGCGGACCCACGCGCGGGACGGCGAGCGCACGCTGGAGACGCTGCTGGGAACGGTCCAGGTGACGCGCGACGGGCACGGGGCCCGAGGGCGCGAGACCGTGTTCCCGCTCGACGCCGAGCTGAATCTGCCTCGGGAGTTGTACTCCTTCGGCATTCGCCGGCGCGCGGCGGAGGAGGCGACCAAAGGGTCGTTCGACGAGGTCGTGAACGGGCTGGCGACCCACTCGGGGGCGGCGGTGGCGAAGCGGCAGGTGGAGGCCGTCGTGCGCCGTGCGGCCCAGGATTTCGACAGCTTCTACTTCGATCGCCGGCTCACGTGGCCGGCGGAGACCGGGCCGTCGAGCGACCTCCTCGTGCTCACCTTTGATAGCAAGGGGGTGCCCATGCGCCACGCCGACTTGCGGCCCGCCACGCAAGCGGCGGCGCGCGGCCGGCAGCGCACCCTGGCCACCCGCCTGACCAAAGGCGAGAAACGGCATACGCGCCGCATGGCGCAGGTGGCCGCCGTCTACACCACCGCGCCGTTCGAGCGCACCGCCGAGGACATCATTCGCGAGCTGGGTCCCCCGGACACGCCGCGCCCGGCACGCCCGCGCCCGGAAGGCAAACGCGTCTGGGCGAGTCTGACCACGGAGCCGGCGGACGTCATCGAGGAGGCCTTTCTGGATGCCTCGTCGCGCGATCCGAAGCGGCAGAAGCGCTGGGTCGTGCTCGTCGATGGGAACGCCGACCAGCTCACGCGGGTGCGCACCGCCGCGAAACGGCTCGGCGTGACGGTCACCATCGTGCTCGATCTCATCCACGTGCTGGAGTACCTGTGGAAAGCGGCGTACGTCTTCCACCCCGAGGGTTCACCTGAGGCTGAAGCCTGGGTGACCGAGCGGCTGCTCTGGCTGCTGTGTGGCGATGCCGGGCAGGTGGTCGCCTCGGTTCGCCGCACGGCTACCCGCCGCGGCCTGCGGCGCGCGGCACGGAAACCGGCCGATACCTGTGCCGGCTACCTGGAACGTCACAAAGCGTACGTCCACTACGACGCGTACCTGGAGGGCGGGTTTCCCATCGCGACGGGCGTCATCGAAGGGGCGTGTCGGCATCTGATCCGTGACCGGCTGGCGATCACCGGCGCGCGCTGGAGCCTCGCGGGCGCCGAGGCCATCCTGCGGCTGCGGTCCCTGCGCGCGAGCGGCGACTGGGACGCCTACTGGCGGCACCATGAACAGAAGGAGCGCGAGCGCAACCACGCCGCGCGGTATGCCAACGGGGCGATCCCCCAGCTCACGCCGCCAGCGTCACCCTCACGCCGGAAGGGCAAGACGTTTCACCTCCGGGTGGTGAAGTGAGCAGCAGGACAAGACTCCTGGCTCTTGGTGCTTTGTGACCTTCGCGGCCGTCTATCCAATGGAGCTGCACCCTCTTAGTTTAGGCGCGGCCGCTCGGGCGGTCGCGCAGCTAGTAGCGAAGATCCGCCGATCCGGGTGGTTTGCTCGGCGGAGCTTCGCTACCCCACCGGCAGATGGATCAGGAAGTGCGCGCCCTGATGGTTCGCCCAGAT
>CAZKXY010000091.1:0-2237 GCA_964556925.1 uncultured Planctomycetales bacterium
TCCCAGACGTCCACGTCGTTGACGAAGATCGTCACCCGGCCGGTCACGTTGCGCCCGGCGATGAAGTTCAGCCCGCTTTTCTGCGACAACAGCTTCAGGACGTCGAGGATGTCCACGCCCTTCAGGTCCAGCGAGATCCGCTGGCCGGTCGCCAGGGGAGATCCCGCCTGCGCAGACGCCTGCGCCCACCCCTGCGCCGTCGGCCCGGCCACGCAGAGGACCGCGACCAGCGCCCACGCCCCGCGAGCCCACCCCATGGATCGACCACCTCCTTCATTGAGCCCACGACTTACGGAGCCCGCCGGGCGACGTAAGTCGTTGTGCGAATTGAATCCCCCCACCTGTCGCTCCGCCGGAGGCGGAGGATCGGCTCTCCGGGCCGACGACAGGTGGGGGGGACGTATTCCGCTCACAGCGCCAACTCGATCTTCTCGCCGCCCAGGTCAAGCACGACCCGGCTCTCGAGCACCTGCTCCAGCACCGCGCCCTCCACCACCGTTTGCCCAACGGTCACGAAGTACGTGCGCTGCGTCTGCGAATCCTCGATGATCGCCTGGGGCGGCTCGCCGGCGACAATGCCCATCAGCGTCAGGCGCGAAGCCAGCTGCTTCGCCAGGCTGCTCTGCGCTCCCGGCGCCGCAAACGCCGCCGCCGAGGCCGAAGCGGTAAAGAGTGGCCGTGTCGCGCTGGCGGCCAGCGAGGGCAGCGCCGGAGCCGGCGCGGCGACTACCGGCTCGGCGGCTGCCGGCTCGACCAGGATCGGCACGTCCACCGCCGGCAGCGGGCGGACCACCAGGCTGACCATGCCCACGAGCTCCACCACCACTACCGCGCCTAAGCCCGCGATCGCCAGCTTCGGCCACGGCACCGCTGGCCGCCTCGCCGCCCGTGCGGCCGACGCGGCCAGGAATCGGCCGGCGGTCGGCATCGGCGCCGTCGGGATCGCGGCGCCGGCAGGGGGGGGGACCGCTGGCGGCGCCTCCTTCCCCCGAATCAACCGCAGCAGCTTTTCTTCAGGAGGCGGGTTCGTAAACCCATCGGGACTCATCGTGCACCAATCCCTCCACGAGCGCGTGATCCACCGTCGTCTTGTCGTGAATGATGAGCGCCTCCAACGCGTTGTGGCACACCAGCGCGATCCGCCTCGGGTAGCCCTGCGTGAAGCGATGGATGGCCTGGATCGCGTCGGCGGTGAAGAGCTCGTGGGGCTCCGGCAGCCCCGCGGAGCGCAGCCGGAACCGGATCATGTCGGCGGTCTCCTGCTCGCTCAGCGGGTTGATGATGTACTTCAGCGCGACCCGGTCCATGAAGTTCCGGATGCGCCCGATGCGGCCGAGCAGCTCCATCTGGCCGAAGATGACCACCTGCAGGAGCTTGTACTCGTTGGTCTCATAGTTGAGCAGCACGCGCAGATGCTCCAGCATGTCGGTGGTGAGCTTCTGCCCCTCGTCCAGGATGAGCACGGTCGTCCGGCCCTCGGTCACGCCGCTCTGGAACAGGTAGTGCTCGATCGCCTCGCGGCAGTCCAGCGTGGACTTCGCCGGCTGCCGCAGCCCGAAGAGGCGGCACAGGTGCAGGAGAAACTGGTACTCCGACTCGAACGTCGGATCCAGGATGATGTGGAAGCTGAAGCCGTCCTCCTGCGGGACATTGGAGAGCAGGGTGCGGGCCAGCGTCGTCTTGCCGGTGCCGACCTCGCCCAAGATGAGCGAGAGACCTCGACGCAGGCGGATGGCGATCTCCAGACGCGTCAAGGCCTGCGCATGGGAGCTGGAGCGAAAGAGGAAGGCGGGGTCGGGGCTGGTCGAAAACGGCTCTCGCGTCAAGCCCAGCGCGCGGTAGTAGCTCATCCGCCGTCGCTGGCTGTGGGCTCTGGGCTGCGGGCTGTGGGCAACTGCCCTGAGCCCTGAGCCCTGAGCCCTGAGCCATCTTGGGAATTGAGCAGCGCGTAAATGTCGGCAAGGCTCTTGCGCTGCTTGCGCAGGGCGCGGATCGCCGCCAGGGTGGCCAGCGTGTCATCGGTGAAATAGCGGAAGCGGGTCTGCGGGGTTCTGCCGGCCTCGGAGATGAGGCCGAGCTTGAGGTAAAACTTGAGCGTGTGGACTGAGTGGCCGCTGAGTCGCGCTAAGTCTTTCAACAAATAGACGTTGTCGACTGCCTGCATCGGCCACTCTCTACCTAGAGAGTGGACACACTATAGCACACACCCCTCCCCTGTCAAGCCCGAAAAGGTGTCA
>CAZKXY010000092.1:0-1992 GCA_964556925.1 uncultured Planctomycetales bacterium
GGATCATGCGCTGCGACTGGATCGCCCAGGGGCTGCTCAACGCCACCCGGCAGCTCGACGTCACGGCGCCGATCGTCGTGCGCCTGCAGGGCACGAACGTCGAGCAGGGGAGAACGCTGCTGGCCCAAGCCAAGCGGTTGAACCTCCTGAGCGTGGATGAGCTGGAAGCCGCCGCCCGCAAAGTCGTGGAGCTTGCCGGCGCAGGGCGCAGGGCGCAGGGCTCAGGGCGACTGCCCGGAGCCCCCAGCCCCCAGCCCAGAGCCACGTAGATCAGGATGGGGATTCTTGTCGATCGCTCAACGCGCGTGCTGGTGCAGGGCATCACCGGCCAGGCCGGCGCGTTCCACACCGAGAAGATGCTGGAGTACCAAACGTCGGTCGTCGGCGGCGTCACGCCGGGCAAGGGCGGCTCGGCGGTGCACGGGGTGCCGGTCTTCAATACGGTCAACGACGCCGTGGCGCAGACGGGCGCGAATGCCACCGTCATCTTCGTGCCGGCGAAGTTCGCCGCGGAGGCGGCGCACGAGGCGATCGACGCGAACGTGCCGCTGATCGTCATCATCACCGAAGGCATCCCGACGCTGGACATGGTGCGGGTCCGCCGGCGGGTGTCGGGCCTGCCTGCCGCGCCCGGCGCGGCGCAGGCAGGCAGCGCGGTCCGCATCATCGGACCGAACTGCCCCGGCGTGATCACCCCGGGGCAGTGCAAGCTCGGCATCATGCCCGGCTACATCCATCAGCCGGGTGCCGTCGGGGTCCTGTCGCGCAGCGGCACCCTCACCTACGATGCGGTCTTCCAGCTGACGCACGCGGGGCTGGGGCAGTCTACCTGCATCGGCATCGGGGGCGACCCGGTGCTCGGCTCCAGTTTCGTCCACCTGCTGGAGCTGTTCGAGCAGGATCCGCAGACCGAGGCGGTGGTGCTGATCGGAGAGATCGGCGGCAGCGAGGAAGAGGAAGCCGCCGCCTTCATCAAGGCCCGCATGACCAAGCCCGTCTTTGCGTTCGTGGCCGGGCGGATGGCGCCGCCGGACAAGCGCATGGGCCATGCCGGGGCGATCATCGCGGGCGGCCGCGGAACCGCGGCGGAGAAAATCGCCGTCCTGCGCCAGGCGGGCGTGACCGTGATCGAGAGCCCCGCCGCCATCGGCCGCACGGTCAAAGCGCACCTTAGAAAAGTGTCAGACACTTCACCAGGCGCGGGAGGTGTCTGACACTTTTTGACCTCGAGGCGCCCCGGTGGTATCCTGACAACAAGGAGAGAGCGCGATGGCCGATACGCCTATGCGAGCGCGCGTGGAACAGGTCGTCAACCGAATCCGGCCGGCCGTGCAGATGGACGGCGGGGACATCGAGCTGTTGGGGGTCGAGGGCGGGCTGGTGAAGTTGCGCCTGGTCGGCTCGTGCTCTGGATGCCCGTCGTCCATGATGACGCTCAAGATGGGGATCGAGCGGGCGATCCGCGCCGAGGTGCCGGAGATCACCGGCGTCGAAGCCATTTAAAAGTGCCAGGCACTTTGCCGGTTGGATTTTTCGCGCACCTGTGGAAAACTTAGGTTTTCCACAGGTGGTCGGAAATTTGAAGCGGCAAAGTGCCTGGCACTTTTATTTGCCGACGAGGCGCTCGAGCTCCTCGACATGCTCCTGGCTGTCTTCGAGGATGTGCTCGATCGCCTCGTAGAGGATCACCTCATCATGTGGGATGAGGTTGAGGGTCTTGCGGTAGAACTCGACGGTGTCGCGCTCGTACTTCAGGTTGATCTTCACCGCCTGCAGCGAGTCTTTGTGGAGCTGGATCGGGCCGATCTTGGTCGTCGGTATCCCGCCGAGCGCCGCGATGCGCGTGCGCAGGATCTTTGCGTGCTCCATCTCGTCCGCGGCGATTTCTTCAAACCGCGCGATCAATCCTTCCGCGTAGGGCCCCGTCGTCACCGCGGCCTGCGTCAGGTACTGGATCTGGCTCGCGTACTCCATCTCCAGCCCCTCGTTCAT
>CAZKXY010000093.1:0-1914 GCA_964556925.1 uncultured Planctomycetales bacterium
GATGCCTTTGAGCCCGGCTTGGTCAATGAGACGCCCGGCACCCAGCCCGGGCGGGTTCTTAAACGCGCAGCCGGCCGACGGCAGCCGCACTTCCTGAGTCGTATTGCGGCGCTGCAGGGCCGCGCGGATCCGCTCATAGGCCTCCGCCGGAGGCACTTTCGGAAACCGCATCATGACCTCGGTGATGATGCCGGAATCCACCGCCGTATAGCGGTAGGAAAACCGTAGCTGGTCGCGCGTGACCTGACGCACGGTCCCATCAAGCGACACCAGCGTGAGGCGCTGGACAAACTGGCCGATGCCCTGCGCGTTCATGACGACGGCACCCCCGACCTGGCCGGGCAGTCCGGCCAGCATCTCTAAGCCGCCCCAGCCGTGGCGCGCCGCTAAGAAGACCAGCCGCTGCGTCAGCAGACTGGCCCCGCAGTGCACCATCGCCGCGGAGTCGTCGGGATGTCCGGTTTCCTGAACGGTCCGGAATCCGCGACCCAAATGGACGACCAGACCCCGGATGCCGCGGTCGGCCGCCAGCGTATTGGTGCCGCCGCCCACGACGCTGACCGGCAGGCCGCGACGGCCAGCACCCCGTAGCAGCTCCACCAACTCATCCAACGTCGAAGGCTCGGCGAACCACTCGGCCGGTCCGCCGATGCGGAAGCTGGTGTGGTTAGCGAGCAGCTCGTGCTGCCGAAGACAAGCGCTGGGCCAATTCATGGCAGAGCTCTCCAATATCGCCGGCACCGAGGAAAAACACCGTATCCCCGGCGTGGGCGACACGGTTTACGAACGAAGGCAAGTCGCGTTTCGGGACGTACCGGACCCATGGATGCCCGTGAGCCTTGATCAGTCCTGCCAGCCGCTCGCCGGAGACGCCGGGGATAGGCCGCTCAAACGCAGAGTAGATATCCGTCACGATCACGCCGTCGGCGCGGTCAAAACAGCCGCTGAACTCGCGTTCCAGCGACTGCGTCCGAGAATACCGGTGCGGCTGAAAGACGACCAGCCGGCGGCGGTCGGCCACCGCGTCGGCGGCGAGTGTCGCCTGGATCTCCTCTGGGTGGTGCGCATAGTCTTCAACGAACCAGATATCGCCGGGCAGACGAAACACCTGGAACCGCCGTAGCACTCCCCGGTACTCGGCCAGAGCGTCACGGATGGTGCCCAGCGGGATGTCCAGCGTCAGGCCCAGTGCGACGACGCCCAGGGCATTGAGGATGTTGTGCCGTCCCGGCAGCCGCAAATGAAACGTGCCCAGCGACCGTCCATTGAACACCGCACGGAATTGGCTGCCATGACCGTTGAACGCGACGCGGCTGACCGTCACATCCGCTCCTGGATTGAAGCCGTAGCTCACCTGCTGGGGATGCGTCAGGATGCGGCGGATGAGCGGATCGTCCGAACAGCGGATCAGCGTGCCCCCGGGCCGAATCTGCTCGACGAACTGATAAAACGCCGCCAGGAGGCGCTCGAACGTCTGGTAGTAGTTCAGGTGCTCGTGGTCGATGTTGGTGACGATCGCGACCTCAGGAAATAGATGGAGGAACGAGCCGTCCGATTCATCCGTCTCCGCTATGACGCAGGTCCCTCGGCCGGCGCGGGCGTTGGTCCCGAGCGACAGGAGCTTGCCGCCGACGATGATGGTCGGATCCCACCCGGCCTGCAGCAGCAGCTGAGCCGCCATCCCCGACGTGGTGGTCTTTCCGTGCGCACCGGCGACGGCCAGCAGCCGTTTGTCCTTGATCAGTTCAGCCAAAAATCGTCCACGGCTCATGGTGGGGATGCCGCGCGCCCGGGCTGCCGCCAGCTCCGGTTCGTTCGGAGCGACCGCGGCGCTGTAGACGAGCAGATCAATGGGTTTCGCCAGATGGAGCGGGTCATGTCCCAGGAGAATGGAGGCCCCGCGGTCCGCCAGAC
>CAZKXY010000094.1:0-1883 GCA_964556925.1 uncultured Planctomycetales bacterium
GCGAGCGCGGTGTAGCGCGGACCGGACGAGCCCAACTCGCTTTGGTACAGCGTCAGCGCAACGACCCGAAAGGTCGGCGGCGGCTCCCACGCCAAGATCTGGAAACGCTGGGCCAGCGCCTCGCGGCGTTTCGGCGAGCGCACACGCCCCAGCGTGACATGCGCCGCGAACGGCCGTTCCTCCCGGCGCAGCCCGATCGCCTGACCCTCCTGCTCAATCCGCTCCGCGATCCGGATCACTGGCTGCCGGCCTTCCTCTAATCCCACCCAGACCACGCGCGGCGCACGCAGGGAAGGAAACGCGCCCACCGGCTTGAGTCCGAGCGTGAAGGACCCTTCCCCTCCTGCGACCCGCGCCAGCAACGCCTCGATCCTCCGTCGCTGCTCATCGGTGATCTCATCGAGAAATTTCAGCGTGACGTGCAGGTGCTCAGGCTCGACCCACTTGACGTCAGCGCCGGACTCCCCCAACCGGCGCTGGAGGCTGACCAGAGATGATCGGACGGCATCCGGCAGGGCGATCCCGATAAACGCCCGCATCGCTCAGCCGATCCACTGAAGCCGCCGCAGCCCAAAGAACACCAGCCAGAGGATCAGCGCGGCATAGCCGCTGGCCCCGAGATCATCGAGCATGATACCCCATCCTCCAGGCCTGCGGCTGAGCCATTTCAGCGGTGGGGGCTTGGTGATATCCAAGAGGCGGAAGACGACGAACGCGGCGACGGCCATCCACGGGATCTCAACCAGGAACGGGCAGGCGAACACCACCGCCCACATCCCCACGCACTCATCAATGACGACGGCGGAGGGATCGTGCTGCCCCGAGTCACGCTCGACACGCTGGGAGGCCGCCACCCCCAGCCCAAAGCACCCGGCAAGACCGCCCCACATCCAGGCCAGGAGGGCTTGCGGATTGGCCGGAAACGTTCCTGCCGCAGCGGACACGAGCAGCAGTCCCGCGAGCCAGCCCACGAGACTGCCAGCCGTGCCGGGGGCCACCGGGACATCGCCCACAAAGCCGACGGTGGCAATCACTCTAGCGATGAGCCGCATTCCACAGCGCCGCCCGATAGCGCCAGAAAAAACTCACGCCGGAGATCAGCGTCAAGCACACCGTCACCCAGAGACAGACCAGGACCGTCCAGTGCATCGCTCGGCTCACCCCGTCAGGAATCGCCGCCGGTCCGAACAACTCCTGGACGACGAGGACGGCTAAGATCACGACGATCGTCACCATCTGCGACACCGCCTTCTGCTTGCCTTCCTGTGCGGCGGCCAGGACCACGCCGCGGCTGGCCACAAACAGCCGCACCCCGGTGATGATGAGCTCGCGCAGAAGAATGACCAGCACCATCCAGGCCGGAATCAGCCGCAGCTGCACAAACGTCAGGAACACCCCCAGGACCAGCACCTTGTCCGCAATCGGATCCAGCAGCGCGCCGAACGGGCTGACCTGACGCCACCGGCGCGCGAGCCATCCGTCGAGCCAGTCCGTCAGGCCCGCGAGGAGAAAACAGACCAGCGCCGCCGCTTTGGCGAGCCAGCCTGGCACCATGAGCAGCCCCATGATGAGCAGCGCCAGGAGGAACCGGAGGAAGGTGAGCTGAGTCGGAAGCGTCATCGTCCGTCGTGCACTGGCGAGCCAGTATCAACGACGGTGCCGACGAGGTCGTATTCGTAGCTGTCGGTGATCTTCACGCGCGTCCATGTCCCCGGTGACAAGGGCTGCTGGCTTGAGACATAGACCACCCCGTCCACCTCAGGACAGTCGGCGCTCGTGCGGCCGATACACTGCGCGGGATCGCCGGCATCCGCCTCGTCAATCACGACGTCACAGCTGCGGCCGAGCATCCGGGCGTTGACCTGAGTCGCGATCTCCTGCTG
>CAZKXY010000095.1:0-1843 GCA_964556925.1 uncultured Planctomycetales bacterium
CGGCTCCTCACCAATAACCCCCGCAAGATCGTCGGGTTGGAAGGCTACGGGCTGCGCGTGGTGGAGCGCGTCCCGATTGAGGTCGCCCCGCACCCTGAGAATGCGAAGTACCTTGAGACTAAGCGCAAGAAACTCGGCCATTGGATCGTCTCTCCCTCCTCCTGAGTCGGCGCCCAGGTGGCGGGTGCCCCGCACCGCGCGGATTGCCATTGTCGCCTCGCAATTCCACCAGGAGATCGCCCGGGCGCTGGTCATGGGAGCCGTGGAGGCGCTCTCCCGCTCCGGCATATCCCGCCGCCAGATCCGACTGCTGTGGGTCCCTGGGGCGTTTGAGCTTCCGATGGTGGCGGCACGCCTGGCGCGCAACCGGCCTCGTCCTGACGCCATCATCGCCTTGGCCGCGATCATCCGCGGCCAGACGCCCCAGTACGCTGTCCTCGCGAACGCCGTCGCGCAGGGGCTCTCCCAGGTTGCCGTCACCACCGGCGTGCCGGTGACGTGCGGGGTCATTGTCGCGACGACCCTGCGGCAGGCCACTGCGCGCGCCGGCGGGGCCATGGGCAACCGAGGCGCCGAGGCGGCAGCCGCGGCGGTCTCGATCCTTCGTCTCTTCAACGCGTTTCCCAGGCGGTGAGCGGATGCGCAAGCGGACCAAATCCCGGGAGTACGCGCTGCAGCTTCTCTACCAGATGGACATCCGCCCCGACGACCCCCGGCAGATCCTCGAAGAGTTCTGGGGGCTGTGCGGGCCGCTCGAGGACGTGAAAGCGTTCGCGAATCAGCTGGTGACGGGAACGAAGGACCACCTGGCCGCCATCGATGCGTTGATTACGCAGCACGCCGCGAACTGGGACTTGAAGCGGATGGCGGTCATCGACCGCAACATCCTCCGGCTGGGGGTCTATGAGCTGCTGCACATGAACGACGTCCCGCCGAAGGTATGCATCAACGAGGCCATCGAGCTCGCCAAACGATTTGGCGATGCGGAGTCCAGCAAGTTCATCAACGGCATCCTGGATGCTGTCCACAAACACCATGCCAGAGCGGACGGCTGACCTCCACCTCCACACGCGCTTTTCCGACGGGACACAGACGCCCGAGCGGGTGGTGGAGCTGGCGGCCCAGGCCGGCCTGTCGGCGATGGCGATTACGGATCACGACAACACCGAGGCGCTGGCCGTCGCCCAGCCTGCGGCGCGCCGGCATGGGATCGAGTTGCTCGCCGGCGTCGAGATGTCGGCGAGCGCCGACGGCCTTGAAGTGCACGTGCTCGGCTTTCTGCTCGAGCTGGACAGCCCGGTGCTGCAGCAGCATATGGCTGAGCAGCAGGCCCGCCGCGTGACGCGCGTGCATGAGATGGTGCAGCGCCTTGGCGCCATCGGCGTCACGATCGAAGCGGAGGAGGTGCTCCAACTCGCCGGGGAGGGAACGGTCGGGCGCCCTCACGTCGCCCGGGCGCTGCTCCGGCATGGCTATGTCTCAACGGTGGCGGAAGCCTTCGGCCGCTACCTCGGTCCGGACAACCCCGGCTTCGTTCCCGGCTCGCCCCTGCCGCCGTCCCGCATCATCCGGGTGATCCGCGAAGCCGGGGGTGTGCCGGTGTTGGCGCATCCGATCTACCTCAAGCGGGATCCGCTGATCGACCAGTTGGTGCAGGAGGGGCTGGTGGGCCTTGAGGTCTACCACTCGGGCCACACCCCGGAAGTGGTCCAGCGCTACGAGCAGATCGCCGACCGCTTGCAGCTGCTCAAGACCGGCGGCAGCGATTACCACGGCGACTCGAAAGAAGGGTTGCCTGTGGGGGCGGTGAAGGTTCCCTACGCGCTCGTGGAGCGGCTGAAGC
>CAZKXY010000096.1:0-1807 GCA_964556925.1 uncultured Planctomycetales bacterium
TGGAGGGGCTGCCGGAGAACGCGGCGAAAGCGCTCCAGCAGACCATCGCGCGAACCGCGCACCTGGACCGCATGATTTTGACGCTGGCCCTGAGCTATGGCGGCCGGCAGGAGATCGTGGACGCCGCACGCCGCCTCGCTGAGCTCGTGCAGACCGGCCGGCTGGCCCCGGAGCAGATTGACGAGGCGCTCTTCAGCCAGCAGCTCTATACCGCCGGCCTGCCCGATCCGGACCTCATCATTCGGACGTCCGGGGAACAGCGCCTGTCCAATTTCCTGCTCTGGCAGACGTCCTATGCCGAATTCTACGTGACGCCGAAGCCCTGGCCGGAGTTCACCAAAGCCGACCTGCTCGACGCCATCACCGAATTCGAGCGGCGGGACCGCCGGTTCGGCAAGGCGGCAGCACCCGCCGGTGCGGCAGGGTAGATGCCCGCCGTCGGCAAGCGGTTGATCAGTTCTTCTCTCCTCACCAGCCTCGTCCTCGGCACGCTCTTTGTCTTCCCCTTGTGGATGTACGCGCTGGTCGTGACCGGCTTCATCACCGTCGCCCTCTTTGAGTTTTTCACGATGGTGCGCCACCGCGGGATTTTGGTCCACCGGCCGCTCAGCATCACCTTGGGCGTGATTTTCACCGGCTTGGTCGCCTGGCGCTCCCTCATCGAGCCGGGCCTCGTGCCGACGCCGATCCTCGGGCCCGGGGCGACGGCGATCAGCTGGATGTGGGACATCTTCTGGCCGGCGACGGTGGTCATCATCTTCATCCGCCAGTTCACGCGGGAGAACACCTTTGAGGCGCTGGGCGGGGTGGCCACGACCCTCTTTGGGCTGGCGTACGTCGCCGCCTTGTTCAGCTACCTCTTCTATCTGCGCGCGATGGATGCGGAGCACGGGGCGTGGCTGGTGCTCTACCTGATTCTCGTGACCAAGATGGGCGACGCCGGCGCCTATGTGATCGGCAACCTGATCGGGCGGCATATCTTGATGCCGCGGATCAGCCCGAGAAAAACGATTGAGGGGTTCGTGAGCGCGGTGCTGGTCAGCGGCCTCACCGCCATGTTCGCGCGTCCCATGCTGGTGTCGATGGAGATCACCGCCCCCCTGGCGTTTCTCCTCGGGATCTTCCTCGGCGTCTGCGGCCAGCTGGGCGACCTGGCCGAATCACTGCTCAAGCGCGACTGCCAGGTGAAAGATTCCGGCACGGCCGTGCCCGGCCTGGGGGGCATCCTCGACGTCATTGACAGTCTCCTGTTTACCGCCCCGTTATTCTATGGAATCCTGATCTATGGCTGAGCGCATGAGGCGAATCGCGGTCATCGGCTCGACCGGTTCCATCGGTCAGCAAACTCTGGATGTCATCGCGGCTCACCCGGACAAGCTGCAGCTGGTGGGCATTGCCGCGCGGTCGCGGACGGACCGGCTGGCCCGGCAGCTCGCGCGGTTTGCGCCGCCCCTGGTCAGCGTGTGGGACGAAGAGAAAGCCAGGGCATTGGCTCGGACCAGCGGCCGACGCGATATCCTGGCCGGCCCCGAGGGGCTTCTGGCGGTCGCCGCGGATCCCCGCGTTGACGTGCTCGTCATGGCGAGCTCCGGTTGCGAGGCGCTGCTCCCGCTCGTGCGCGCGATTCAAGCCGGCAAGCGCGTGGCGCTGGCCTCAAAAGAGCTGCTCGTCATGGCCGGGGAGCTCATCATGCGCCTCGTCCAGGAGCATGGAGTGAGCCTGGTGCCGATCGACAGCGAACACGCAGCACTGTTCCAATGCCTGCGTGGTGTGGCGCGGGAGGAGATCGCGCGGCTCACCGTCACCG